>CAYTSL010000215.1:0-3969 GCA_964440415.1 uncultured Flavobacteriaceae bacterium | reverse complement strand
ATGAAAACTAAATATTTAATTACCATTATTGCATGCTTTGTATTATTTAAGGTACAATCTCAAGCTAATTTGAACCAGTTCAAATATGTGATCGTTCAGAAAAAATTTGATTTTTTGAAGAAGACTGACCAGTATCAATTAAATTCATTAACAAAATTTCTATTAGAAAAAGAAAACTTTCAAACCTTTTTTAATGATGAAAGTTTTCCAGAAGATCTGTCTAAAGACAGATGTCTTGCACTTGATGCAAATGTAATTAACAAGAGCGGAATGTTAAAAACTAAATTGCTGGTAGAATTTAAGGACTGTAAAAATAATATTGTATTTACTACCATTATGGGTGATTCTAAAGTAAAGGAATATAAAAAAGCATATCATGAAGCTTTAAGAGAAGCTTTTAGGTCCTTTCAATCCTATAATTATGCCTATAAACCTAAAGTTGTGGAAAAGGAAGAATTGGTTCAAGCTAAATCTATTGAAACTCCAAGAATAGAAAAGACGCCGGAAGTTTCCCCAGTAAATCATGAAAAAATGATAGCAGTAATACCAGTATCTAAAACTAATCCTGTACCAGAAACTACACCTGAGACTCCGATAGAGGAAAAGATTATTAAACCTAAAGAGATGGAATCCAATATTGAAAAACCTGAAGTAAAGGATTCTAATCTTGAAAATATATTATATGCTCAATCTATAACCAATGGTTTCCAGTTGGTAGATAATACACCAAAAGTAGTCCATACCATTTTTTATTCAGGAAAGAAAGATATCTATATGGTGAAAGGTAAAGATGCAGTTATTTATAAATTAAATGATTCATGGGTAATTGCAGAGCAAATTGGGGATAAATTAGAAGTGAATAGTATAAAAATAAAATTCTAGTAATTGTATTTATCTTTCCAACGCGATCTTAAAAAATCACGTAATGTATTTTCTCTGGCGTTGTTTCCAGGATCGTAAAGCTTGGTGTTTTTGATCTCATCTGGCAGAAACTCAAGGTCAGCAAAGTTTTTCTCATAGTTGTGGGCATACTTGTAATCTTCACCATAACCTAACTCTTTCATAAGTTTGGTTGGTGCATTTCTAATACTTAAAGGCACAGATAGATCACCAGTTTCTTTTACCAGCTGTTGTGCTTTACTTATTGCCTGATAAGATGCATTACTTTTTGCAGAACTTGCCAAATAGGTAGCACATTGACTTAAAATTATTCTAGATTCGGGATAACCAATAATTGAAACGGCTTGAAAGGTGTTATTGGCAATAACCAAAGCTGTAGGGTTAGCATTTCCTATATCTTCACTGGCTAGAATTAGCATTCGTCGTGCAATAAATTTTAAATCCTCACCTCCTTCAATCATACGTGCTAACCAATAAACGGCAGCATTAGGATCACTACCTCTAATAGATTTTATAAAAGCTGAAATAATATCATAGTGCTGCTCACCAGTTTTGTCATACCTAACCGTATTTTGCTGCACTTTTTTTAATACCAGATCATTTGTGATAACAATAGATTTGCTTTCTTCAGAATTTACAATTAGCTCAAAAATATTCAACAATTTCCTGGCGTCTCCACCAGAAAGACGCAAAAGGACTTCAGTTTCTTTAAGTGTTATCTTTTTTTGAGAAACATGGTCATCTGATAGAATTGCTCGCTTTAAAAGCGCCTCTAAATCTGTTTTGTCAAATGAATTTAAGATATAGACCTGACAGCGCGACAATAAAGCTGGAATAACTTCAAAGCTCGGGTTTTCTGTAGTAGCACCAATTAATGTAACCCAACCTTTCTCTACGGCTTGTAATAAGGAATCTTGTTGAGATTTACTAAATCTATGTATCTCATCAATAAATAAAATAGGATTTTTTGTAGTAAACAAACCGCCACTTTGCTTGGCCTTTTCAATGACTTCTCGCACATCCTTAACACCGGAATTAATAGCGCTTAAAGTATAAAATGGTCGTTCAGATTCAGAAGCAATAATATTGGCTAAAGTCGTTTTACCGGTTCCTGGCGGACCCCAAAAGATCATAGATGGAATTAGACCTTGTCTTATTTGTTTTGTTAAAGCCCCATCTTTTCCAACTAAATGATTTTGACCTAAAAAATCTTTCAGTGATTTTGGTCTTAAGCGTTCTGCCAGTGGTTCGTTCATAAAATAAAATTACAGTATTTTTTTATGTTTTCGGTTGTCTATTTATTACAATCATGACAAATTAACATTAGATTTAATAATGGTCAACTATTTGCTATCTTTAATTTAGCAATGAAAAAACAAGAACATTTCACATTTTCCAATGGCGTAATTGTTTATCCAATTCTTTTCATATTATTTATTTGGATTGTTTTTTGGTATGAGATTAGGTTTGGTCAGGATTTTACAAGCTATGGGATCTATCCTCAAAAAATAAAGGGATTAATTGGTGTTATATGTAGCCCATTTATTCATGGGGATATAAACCATCTCTATCATAACACCATTCCATTATTTGTCTTATCTGCAGCATTGTTTTATTTCTACCGTCCAATTGCTTGGAAAATTCTAGCCTATGGTATTCTTGTTTCCGGATTATTGACGTGGATTATAGGAAGGCCTGCCTATCACATTGGAGCTAGCGGACTCATTTATGTTTTATTTAGTTTTACATTCTTTAAAGGCATATTTGCTAAACACTACAGATTGATAGCTTTATCTTTATTAGTGATTTTTCTTTATGGTAGTTTAGTCATGTATGCATTACCTATTAAAGAAGGTATTTCCTGGGAAGGCCATTTAGCCGGTTTGATTACAGGATTAATTTTTGCATTGATATTTAGGAAAGAGATTGCAAAGCCTAAAAAGTATGTTTGGGAACAGGAACATTATAATGAAGATGAAGACGATTTTCTTAAACACTTCGATGAGGATGGAAACTTCATCGAACATAGAAATACAGAACTAGAGGAGGAGAAACCATCAATAAAATATACTTTGAAAAAAGATAAAGATTAATTATTATCAGAATATTAAATTTCCAGAAAACAGTCTTGGTTCTTTTATCTAATAGCAAAGCGATCTTATGTCTTTTTAAGACGTTGCCTAACTACTTCATACAGAAAAGCACCACAAGCCACAGAAACATTAAGTGATTCAATTTCACCTAGAATAGGGAGTTTAGCTTTATCATCAGCCAATTTAATGACAGAAGGATTTATACCTCTTCCTTCAGAACCCATGACTATGGCACAAGGTTCCTTAAAGGATACATCGTAAATCGTATTGTTTGTTTTTTCAGTTGCTGCAATGACTTTAATTCCACTGGCCTGTAGATGGAATAAGGCATCTTTAATATGATCTACTTTGCAAATAGGTATTTTAAAAACGGCACCAGCACTTGTTTTTATGGTGTCTCCGTTTATAGGAGCACCTCCTGTTTTCTGAATAATTATACCATCAACACCGGTACATTCAGCAGTTCGGATAATTGCTCCAAAATTTCTTACATCACTAATTTGATCTAATAATAAGAATAATGGTGTTTTACCTGATTCAATAACCTGTAATACCAAATTATCCAGATCATGAAACTCAATTGGAGAAATGTTGGCAACAACGCCTTGATGATTATTATGTGTAAGCCTGTTTAATTTTTCAACTGGGACATAGGAAACATTTATTCCTTCTTTTCTTAAAAGTGTTTCAAGCTCTTTAAATAGATCACCTTTAAGCCCTTTTTGAATAAAAACCTTATCAATGGTCTTATTAGAGTTTATGGCCTCTATAACGGCACGTAAGCCATATATTTTTGTTTCCTGTTCCATTGGAGCAAATGTATAAAAAAACCATCCACTAATAATGGATGGTTTTAAGATATATTATTTCTAACTTTTTTTAATAATTCTTTTAGTTCCTAAAAAAATACTTGAGTGCGAACTAAAATAACAAAAGTCAAATTTTAACTATAAATTTTAAACTAGTTAGAAATAAT
>CAYTSL010000214.1:0-3990 GCA_964440415.1 uncultured Flavobacteriaceae bacterium | reverse complement strand
TGATGCTGGTTTCGCCGCAGTTTCCACGGACAACGGCCACGTTGGACAGGGCTCTACTTTCATGGAAGCCGCTATCGATCAAAGCTGGGCGATAGGTCATCCGGCAAAGGTGGTCGATTTCGGATTTCGGGCAATCCACGTCACGACGGTGGTTGCGAAGGACATCGTGCTCCAATTCTATGGCCGCCCGCCAGATTATTCCTATTGGGTGGGTTGTTCCCAAGGCGGCGGTAAGGGTCTGATGAACGCGCAGCGCTGGCCGCATGACTATGATGGCATCCTGGCCGGCAATCCCGTCGCGCAATGGACGCGTGCAATGATTTCGGCCACGGCGGTTGCGCTTCCAGGACTGCGCGACCCAGCCGCTTGGGTACCGGAAACAAAGCGCATGGTGCTTCACGACGAGGTCATGCAGCAGTGCGATGCGGCCGATGGGCTCGAGGACGGGATCCTTTCGCAGCCGACGGAATGTCGGTTCGATATTCAAGAAATCACCTGCACCGAGGAGGATCTTCCGACTTGCCTTTCTGGCCCGCAAGCCCAGGCGATCATGAGCGCTTACACCGGGCAGCGTCGCCAAAACGGTTCACAGCTCGCCGACCCCTACATGCTGGGTTCCGAAGCCGCGTGGCCTTGGATCGGAGCTAATGTGCCGACCGCAAATTGGGTTCAGTTCTGGAAGTCCGTGATTTTTGAAGACCCGAAATATGATCTTGTGAAATCCCTGAATCCGGAGCGCGACTACGATTATGCGTTAAAGAAGGTGGGCTGGGCGTATGACGCGAATAATCCTGATCTAACTCCTTTCTATCGCAACGGCGGCAAACTTATCGTCTTTCATGGCGAGGCCGATCAGGCGATAAGCCCGGTGCCGAGTAGTCAATATTATGAAGACGTCGTCGAGGCAATGGGTCGGGAAAAGGTGGACTCCTTTTATCGTTACTTTCTTATCCCTAGCATGGGTCACTGCGGCGGCGGCTTCGGTCCCAACACCTTCGATCCGCTTCCGGCACTTCAAGATTGGGTGGAACAAGACATTGCGCCCAATCTGATCGTCTCTGACCCGCCTGACCGCAGCCCCGTGCGGACACGCCCCCTTTGTCAATATCCCGCAACTGCTCAATACACGGGCGCGGGCGATATCAACAATGCTGGGAATTTCGCATGCAGGGCGCCTGAGCGGTCCGTTCAATACCAATGAAATGTTAACCGCCACATCTCATTATTCGCAATCCGCGAACGAATTACTGCCGTTTGGCAGCTGTCTTCGTCATCGGTTTGCACCTAGGTTATTCACAATGGAAGAAAACTGATGGAAGCCGCCGCACGTGCAGACGAAGCGCCCGAAGTTGCAATTCAGAAATCGGCGTCATCAAGTCGCTGGGTCATTCTATTTTTGGCCTGGCTGGCGATCGCCCTAACGTTCGTCGATCGGCTCGCCTGGACGAGCATCTCCGTCCAGGCAGCGCCCTCGTTCGGCCTGACGACTGCGGCGTTGGGTGTGTTTGTGACAGCATTTTATGCCGGCTATGTCATCTCAAACGTAGTGGGAGGACTTTCCACGGACCGCTTCGGCCCCGAGCGGATCATGCTGGCTGCGTTGCTTCCGCTTGGGCTCTGCACGTTTCTTTTCGGCTTGGTCTCAACGCCGCTATTGGGGATTGCCCTACAAGCCCTGATGGGGCTGTCAGCCGGTGCCAATCAATCAGCATGCACAAAACTCGTCGTCACGTGGTTCGGATCGAAAGAACGCGGCCGCGCAATGGGCCTTTTGACCAGCTCGAACTCGGCCGGAGTATTAATCGCCAACGCGCTCGTGCCGAGTTTGAGTTTGGGCTTCAGCTGGCGAGGCGCCTATTTTATCCTAGGCGTTGTGACGGCAGTCTTCGCTACCACTGCGTTCCTGATCCTGCGTCGCTACCGGGCCGCCAATATGACGCGAACCTTGTCAGCCCCCCGTCTTGATCCTTGGGTAGTGCTTCGCGATCGGAATCTGCGGCTGCTCGCCGTCGCGGGCTTTTGCGGGATGTGGGGAACCTGGGGGACAGCGGTTTGGGCAAGCGCACTGATGGTCAAAGGATATGGTATGAGCGCGGTTCAAGCTGGATTTCTCGTTGCGACGTTCGGGGCGGCGGGAATGGTCACCAAGCCGATAGTCGGCGTTATAGCCGATCGCGTCCGGCCGGCGCGTCGAGCGACCTTGCTGGCAGGCATCTTCGCGGGGTTCGGCGTGGTTCTCCTCGTATTTGGGCAGCTTAACGACCCGCAAATGTTTCGCATCGCCATGCCAGTCCTTGGCATATTCGCCTTCGGCTACACGCCGATCCTTTTGGCCTTGGTCGCCGAAGCGGCGGGTCTGCAACGCACTGGCACAGCTGTCGGCATGACAAACGCCTTCTGGCAACTTGGCAGCGTCATCGTGCCTGTGACGATCGGGGTCATTTACGCGGCGACAGGGTCGCTTCAGCTCTCGTTCCTGGCTCTCGCTGCGGGCCCACTGTTGGCCGGCGCCATCACATTGGCAATTCGCCTGCCTAATGCAGATGGAGAACTTGAATGACTGGGTCGGATAATTACGATGTCGTTGTTGTCGGAGGAGGCAACGCGGGCGTGGCGGCCGCAATAGGTGCGGCGCGTGCAGGGGCGAGAACTGCCTTGGTTGAGAAATACGGTTGCCTCGGCGGTGCCGCAACAATGCGCTCCGTATTCACCTACTGCGGCATCTACACGCTCGGAGAAAATGTCCGTCAGGCGGTGTTCGGGGTGGGTGAGGATCTACTCGGAAAGCTTCGCGCCATCGGAGCGGTGTCTTCCCCTATTCGGCATCGCGGCATCTTCGTCGTCTTCGACCCCGAGGCCTTGAAATATGCACTGGACGACCTCTGCATTGAAGCGGGGGTCGACCTATACCTGCACAGCATGGTAATCCGCGCGGAACGCGATGGAGACCGCCTGACGACCATCACCTACGCCGATCACGGCGGCGAGCACCAGCTATCGGCACGCGCCTTCGTAGATTCGAGCGGCGATTGCGACCTTGCCTGGCTAGCTAGAGCATCGACGCGATATGGCAACCATGGCGACGTCAATCTCGGCACGCTCGGCACACGCTTCGGCGGTATCCCTTCGAGTGTCGAGGTGACCGCCGCCAAGTTCGAAGCGGCGATCAAGACCGCGCAGAAAAATGGTCTGTCACCGATCACCAAGACCACCAGTGTCATGGTTCGCCTCCCGTACTCCCACGATCTCTGCTGCTATCTGGCGTCTGCTGATTATGACCCTCGCGACGTGCGCTCGCTGTCCGATGCGGAAGTGTCCGGGCGCCGACAGGCGCGCGCTTATTTGGCTGCATTGAGGACCATTCCCGGGTGCGAGGATGCGTATCTTGCTCAAAGCGGACCCGGTTTTGGCACGCGTGAATCCCGGCACATCAACGCGGTACGGCCGCTTGTCTGGAGGGATGCCATGGCGGGCAATCCAACGGGTGAATGCATTGCGCTCGGCGCCTGGGGGGTTGAGTGGCACGACAGGGCGAGCTTTGCGAGCTCGTTTACACTGCCGGTGTCCGGCGCATACGAAATTCCCCTGGGAGCGCTGATCAGCGCGGATACATTGAATCTTTTCGCAGCTGGTCGAACGGCGGACGGTGATCGAGAAGCGGGAGCAAGCCTTCGTGTCATGGGCACCGCCCTAGCCACAGGTCACGCGAGTGGCGTCGCTGCCGCAATGCTGGCCGACGCCGGAACTTGTGCGCACGCGGCCGTGGCAACCGAACTCCGTCGACAGAATGCGATGATCGACCTCGGGGCGCTAGACAATCAACCTATAATTAAAGGCTTTTGATGCAGCTCCATCTTGATGCGTCAACTCTTGGAAATCCGGAAATTTCTGAACCATTAGAGCGCGACGACCCCATCGCTGTAGTACGCGCAAACTGACAGATTGCAGTCAGCTGCGTACTCGAGTGTTTCCTGAGTCACATCGCGGCCA
>CAYTSL010000213.1:0-3993 GCA_964440415.1 uncultured Flavobacteriaceae bacterium | reverse complement strand
CAGCATGCACTTCATCTTCTGTAATAGAATCTTCATCTTCCATGAACTTTTCTAGCAAGTTCTCGTCATAAGTTGCGACCTCTTCAATTAATAAAGCTCTATATTTTTTTGCTTCTTCTTTTAATTCTTCTGGAATATCAATTACATCAAAAGTTGCTCCCAGAGTTTCATCATGCCAAACAATAGCACGATTTTTTACTAAATCTACTATTCCTTTAAAATCTATTTCATCACCAATTGGAAGAACGATAGGCACTGCATTAGAACCTAACATTTCTTTCACTTGTCTATTAACCATCATGAAGTCCGATCCTTGACGGTCCATTTTGTTAACGAAACCTATTCTTGGTACTTTATAGTTGTCAGCTAATCTCCAGTTAGTTTCCGATTGTGGCTCAACACCATCAACAGCACTAAATAAGAACACTAAACCATCCAATACACGTAATGACCTATTTACCTCTACAGTAAAATCAACGTGACCTGGAGTATCAATAATATTAAAATGGTATCCTTTAGAATCAGCAGTTGGCTTACCATCTGCACTTGGGAATTGCCACGTACAAGTTGTAGCAGCAGAAGTAATAGTAATACCTCTTTCTTGCTCTTGCTCCATCCAATCCATTGTAGCAGCACCATCATGTACTTCTCCAATTTTATGAGAAACCCCTGTATAATAAAGAACACGCTCTGTTGTTGTTGTTTTACCAGCATCAATATGAGCAGCAATTCCTATATTTCTTGTATATTTTAAATCTCTTGCCATTACTTACTAAAATCTAAAGTGAGAGAATGCTTTATTTGCTTCTGCCATTTTATGAGTGTCAACTTTTTTCTTGACAGCAGCACCTTCTTCTTTAGAAGCTGCAAGTATTTCAGCAGCTAATCTTTGCGCCATAGATTTTTCGTTTCGTTTTCTAGAAAAACTAATTAACCATTTCATGGCTGTAGATATTTTTCTATCGGGACGTATTTGCATTGGAATTTGAAATGTAGCACCTCCTATACGACGACTACGAACTTCTACATGCGGCATAACATTAGATAATGCCTCTTTCCATAATTCTAAAGCTGTTTTTTCTTCATCTGTATTCTTCGCTTCTACAATGTCCATTGCATCATAAAAAACCTTAAAAGCTACAGATTTCTTACCAGCCCACATTAAATTATTTACAAATCTCGTAACCAACTGATCGCTAAATCTTGGATCTGGTAAAAGTGGTCGTTTTTTAGCTTGTTTTTTTCTCATGTCTTTTCATTAAAAGTTTTAAATTACTTTTTAGGGCGTTTTGCACCATACTTAGATCTTCGTTGAGTTCTACCTTCAACACCTGCTGTGTCTAAAGCTCCTCTCACGATATGATATCTAACTCCTGGCAAATCTTTTACCCTTCCACCTCTAACCAATACTATCGAGTGCTCTTGTAAATTGTGTCCTTCACCTGGGATGTAAGCATTCACTTCATTACCATTAGTTAACCTTACCCTTGCTACTTTTCTCATAGCCGAGTTTGGTTTTTTTGGTGTTGTAGTGTAAACACGCGTACAAACCCCACGTCTTTGTGGACACGAATCCAAAGCAGCCGATTTACTCTTCTTGGTTATTTTGGCTCTTCCTTTTCGTACTAATTGTGAAATTGTTGGCATATATTTTAATATGTTTTTTTAAAACCCTCTCTTTAGAGGGCTGCAAAGGTAAAAATTAAAATGAATTATTCAAACGGTATAAAATTAATTTTTAATTTTATTTGAAAAAAAATCTTTCTTAAAACAAATAGAGCCATTTTACCGTTAGTTTTACACTCAAATAATTACTTTTAAAAAGTGCAAAGAATTGCAATTTTATACCTATTTATATATACACTCAATTTTGTAGATATTAATGCGCAAAATCTAGAGTTGCAGTTTCAAGGTTCAAATGCCAGAGAAACTAGTATTCTGGACTCGTTAAAAGTTAATTCTAATTATAAGGATTTCTTATCATTACAATCTGAAATTGACTCTACTTTTATAAAGTTGCAAAAAACCGGATACATCGAATCCGAATTGTTAGCTGTGACTAAAAAAAATGATTCTGTTTATGTTGCAGAATTCAATCTTAATAAAAAATATGAAACGCTCTTTATATATTTTTCAAGTCCCTATTTAAATGAAGAAGTTCTTAATAGGATATCAAATAATGTTACCGACGACTTTTTTACAATTCCCATTTCAAAAAGCGAAAGTGCCATAAAAATGCTGAATAGGGAATTAGGGGATAATGGAATGCCCTTTGTCTCTTTTCAAATAGAAAATATTAAAAAAAGAAATGATTCTGAAATTCAAGGTGAATTAGTGATTAGTTCTCCTAATCAAAGAATAATCAACTCAATAATTGTTAAAGGCTACGAACAGTTTCCAAAAGCTTTTTTAAAACACTATTTAAATATAAAACTAGGTCAATCCTTTAATTTGACTCAAATAAAATCTAAAACCAAAAACTTAAATAGTCTTCCTTTTGCAAATCAAATTAAAGATCCCGAAGTTTTGTTCACGAAGGATTCCACATCACTTTACCTGTATTTGGAAAAAAGCAAAAGCAATACTTTTGATGGCTTTTTAGGTTTTGGCAATAATGAGGCAACTAATAAACTGGAATTTGATGGTTACTTGAATTTAAAATTGAATAATAATTTAAATTATGGTGAATCTTTTAACCTGCTTTACAAAAGTGATGAGAATGAACAGCGAACATTTAATGTAAATGCTAATTTACCTTATCTATTTAATTCTCCTCTTGGAGTAAATTTGAATCTAAATATCTTTAGGAAAGATTCCACATTCAACATTGTAAATCAAACTGCCAAAATTTTCTATCAATTAAATAGGACTACCAAGTTTTCAGGAGGAATTGATTTAACAAACTCTGAAAACTTGTTAAACCAAGAATTGCCGTCTTCACAAGTTCAAGATTATGACTCTTCTTTTTTTACAGCATCTTTTGAATATCTGGACAGAACCTCAGATTTTTTGTTCCCTATACAATCATATTTCTTAATTGAAAGTGGATTCGGTAAAAGGAATTTTAACAATGTTGGTCAAGATCAAACAACAATTAAATTCAAGACCTATAAAATATTTAATCTAAACGATAAAAATAGCCTGTATTTAAACGTTAATGGCGACATTCTTCTTTCTGACAATTTCTTATTTAATGAATTAAAACGATTTGGTGGAATTAATTCCATAAGGGGTTTTGAAGAAAATAGTCTGTATGCATCACTATATTCTGTAATAAACACTGAATATAGATATTCCTTGAACCCTAGTATTTACATTCACTCCATTATAGATGGAGCATACTATGAAGATGACATCAATCAAATTAAAGAAAAGCTTTTTGGTTTTGGTTTTGGTCTTGGATTGGCAACCAAAGCTGGTCTGTTCAAATTAAATTACGCAAACGGTTTCGTTGAAAACCAGCCTTTTAAATTCAGCAATTCCAAAATCCACATTAGCTTAAATGCATTTTTTTAGGAAATTCAATACTTTCAAAACATTTTTTTTAGCCTAAAAATTAAAAATTTAACCATTTTTTATTGTTTTATTAACTTTTTATTAAGAATTTTGGCATAGACTAATTCAAACAAATGATAAAATGAAAACAAAGTTTAGTGGAATGTTAACGCTAATCCTAGCGTTAGTTGTGCAATTTACTTTTGCACAACAAAAAACAGTTTCAGGAACAGTTTCAGATAATAACGGTTTACCTCTTCCAGGTGCAACAGTTGTTATTAAAGGAACTTCAACTGGATCATCAGCAGATTTTGATGGTAATTACAAAATTACCGCCAGTGTTGGTGATGTTTTAAATTTTAGTTTCGTAGGTTATGCAGGACAATCTGTCACTGTAGGAGCCTCAAACACAATTAATGCAACACTTCTACCAGATAATGAATTGGAAGAAGTTGTTGTAACTGCCCTTGGTATTCAACGGCAAAAGAAAACACTTAC
>CAYTSL010000212.1:0-3998 GCA_964440415.1 uncultured Flavobacteriaceae bacterium | reverse complement strand
TTAGCACCCATTTCCACGACACCTATTTCTGTTTCCTCTGTCATGGACAGTAAAGTTAAAGGAACACCAATATGATTGTTTAAGTTACCTTCAGTTGCAGTTGTTTTGTACTTTTTTGCTAGAACCGATTTGATAAGTTCCTTGGTTGTTGTTTTTCCATTACTACCTGTAAGAGCAATAATTGGAATATTTAATTGCTTTCTATGATAAGTCGCTAATTCTTGTAACGTAATTAAAACGTCTTCTACAAGAATAGTGTTTTTACTTTTACATTCTTTTTCATCAATAATAGCATATTTAGCACCTTTTTGTAATGCTTGTTCAGCAAATTTGTTTCCATTAAAATTATCACCTTTAAGAGCAAAGAAAATATCGTTTTTGTTTAACTTTCTTGTATCTGTGCAAACTGAATTACAAGCCAAAAAATAACTATATATGGTCTCTATTTTCATAAAATAAAAGTATGAAAAAAGCCTTAACGATTGGTTAAGGCTTTAGTATTTTTAACGAAATTCAAATTAATCTCTAGCTTTTTTGTTTTTTCCTTTAGATTTAGAGCCTACTCTTGACATAGCACATCTAAAACCAATATAATCAGTCGCCATATCTTGTGGGAAATAACGTCGTTGAGCAGGATCTAACCAGTACTCTCTGTCTTTCCATGAACCACCTTTAAAAACTCTTACTTCATCATTTATTAAGGAAGTTCTCTTATTTGACTTATCATAATCTCTAACTAAATTTCCAAATGTGTCTGCATCAATTGAATGCTGCGGAGAATTATACATTTTTCTGCTTCCACTCTCTTCATCTTCATCATTAAAGCTTTCAAAATACCTGGTAGACCGTTTGTCACCATCTCTGTAGTTCCTGTTATCACTCGTAGAAAAATTACTTCTTAAATATGTTTCTTCTACGTCTACAGGGACTTGAATAATTTCTCCAGGTAAGTTAACTGCAATAATTTTACCGTTACTCAAGGTATCATAAACAATAGAATCAACCGTAACCACTACTACTTTGCCATCCTCACCAAGAGCATTTTTAGTATACACATTTCCTCTGTAATAGTTAAAGTCGTTAAATTCATCATCTACAATAGGTCTATAAACATCAGCAACCCATTCGGCTACATTACCAGCCATATCATATAAACCGTAATCATTGGGCTCAAAAGATTTTACTTCTGCCGTGATATCTGCACCATCGTCAGACCAACCTGCAATACCACCGTAATCACCTTTACCTTGTTTAAAGTTTGCTAATTGATCACCTCTAAATTTTCTTTTACCCGATCTTGTATATTGACCAGTCCATGGATATTTCTTACGACCTCTATATGTGTTATAATTTCTTAATTCACTCATTCCTAGAGCGGCGTATTCCCATTCAGCTTCAGTTGGCAATCTATATTCGGGTGAAATAATTCCGGATTCTCTTTTTGCATAAACATTAATATTATTTCCATCAGCATCCGTTTGAATATTTCTACGTCCTCCTGTCAAGATTTCTTCATTTCCTCCATATGTTTTTTCAGGTGCATTTATATAAGTATCGGTATTAAAATTACTATCAGCTGTTACTTCAGTAGTTTTAGCACCACGAGCCAAATAACCCGCACTTTCCAAATACATTTCGTTAACTCTATCAGTTCTCCAGCTTGCAAACTCAACAGCTTGAATCCAACTAACACCAACTACAGGATATTCACCATATCCTGGATGACGCAAATAATTATTGGTCATAACTTCGTTATAACCCAATCTATTTCTCCAAACTAAAGTGTCAGGGAGTGCACCTTTAATAATATTTTTGAAATTGTCATTATCTGGTGGATATACTTGATTAATCCAATGCAAATACTCCGTATACATTTTGTTAGTAACCTCTGTTTCATCCATATAAAAGGATTGAACATGTTGTTGGTTAGGTGAATTATTCCAATCATGCATCACATCATCCTGAACTTTACCCATGGTAAATGTACCACCTTCAACGAACACCAAACCTGGTGCTGTTTCTTGCTCTTCAAATTTTGTGTTGTATTGGAAACCTCCGTCTCTGGAATTAATTTGCCATCCAGTTGCTCTAGAACTATTTTTAGAGGAACTAGAGTTATTTTTACAATTAAACATTGTCACTGATAACAGTGCAATAAGTAAAACCTTTGGTGTTAAGATTTTTTTCATTTCCATACTTTTAAGTAAGTTAAATTAAATTTCGGTCTCGCAATATAGTAATTAAAGCTAATATTCCAAGTCTTTTTTTAATAAGATATGCAAAAAAAGTGCATTTCACCCTATTATTCTTACAGATAATCGGCGTTTTTTGCTATTTTTGGCCAATTACCGTGTTTTAAAAACGACAGATTAAAGGAATTATTATTGTACTTTTGATAATTATTTTAAATAATATAATACGACCTATAATATGATATAATTATTGGCGTTAAATAAGCGATGAAAAAGAGTATACTATTAATACTTTTATTAGTATTTATTGCAGGTTATTCCCAGCAGAAACAATTCAATATTGCATGGGAGTCAACCAAGGTTCTGTTCACATCTGATTCCAAAATTGAGGTACCTGCTTTTAATGAAGAAAATTTTAGCTATAATCATGATTCTGGGTTAGTATTTATTGCACAATGGGAGTCTGATAGGTTTGTGAACGAACGATCAATAGAAATTTCTAATATTAGTTACAGAAACATATCTAGAGCAGATCTTAAGGATATTGAATTATCTACAATCACATCTGAACTAAAATATAGCATTCATAATTCAACAACCCGCAGTAAGAACTATATTTATTTTGAATTAAGTCCAGTTATTAAAGATGGTAACACTTATAAAAAGATTACTTCATTTAAAATAAATTATCGCTTCTCTTCAGGAAATCAGTCAAGTAGTTTTAGATCAATTCAAGCGATAACCAATTCGGTATTAAATTCTGGGTCGTGGTTTAAATTTTATGTAGATAAAACCGGAGTATTTAAAATAAGCAAAAGCTTTTTGACCAGTTTGGGTGCTGATCTCAACAATATAGATCCTAGAACTATTAAGATTTATGGCAATGGTGGTAGAATGATTCCATATAGTAACAACGTGTTTTATCCTTTTGACCTTCAAGAAAATGCGATAAAATTTGTAGGTGAAGAGGATGGAGTATTTAATGAAGAGGATCATATTCTTTTTTATGCTGAAGGACCTACTGGATTTAATCAAGAAAGCAATACGAATCTTAATATTTATACCGATAAAACTTACTATTTTCTAAATCTCAGTTCTGGTTCAGGTAAACGAATAACTACTATGCAAGAGCCCGAAGGCGCTCCAGATTTAATTATTGATACATTTAATGACTATAAATTCCATGAGTTAGATGAATACAATTTAGTAAAGGCTGGTCGTCGTTGGTTTGGTGACAGGTTCGATATTGAACCCATAAAGACTTTTGAATTTGAATTCCCAAATCTTGTTACTTCATCGCCAGCTCAACTGAAGGTATATGCTGCTGCCGTTTCAGAATCTAATACTAGTATGCAAGTCAATTTAAATGGTTCTGCAGTTGAAACTTTAAGTTTTAGCCCAATAAATGACGATATTTTGGCTACCGAAGACTGGGTTAATAGCCCTGTAAACATTTCTTCTAATACAATTAATGTATCCTTGGAATATAATAATAATGGTAATCCAAGTTCATTGGCATATGTTGATTATATTTCTATTGAAGCTTTGAGGAATTTAAGTTTTACGGGAGACCAATTAATTTTTAAGAATTATGAAGTAACTCAGCTTTCAGGTATTGGTCAATATAATGTCAGTAATGCATCCAGTATTTCAGAGATTTGGGATATTACAGATAAATATAATCCTACTAATTTAATTAATTCGGATAATTTAAGCACGTTGAGTTTCAAATCGAATTTAGGTAGTTTAAAAACCTATATTGCTTTTGATAACTCTAGTTTTTTTGATCCTCTAAAGGATAATAGA
>CAYTSL010000211.1:0-3999 GCA_964440415.1 uncultured Flavobacteriaceae bacterium | reverse complement strand
GCTAAAGGATCGTACATTTTGAATGATTCAGGAAAGCCTTTTAGATCCAATAGTTTAAAAAAGCTAAAAACAATGTAAAATAATCCCATGAAATCCAACATGAAATTAGTTAAATCCCAAGGTTTATAGTTTAATAATAATGCGGAGGCTGCTATATATCCAAATATTAAGAACAAAGGAAATAACTTTTGTAACCCTGTCTTTTTGGTTTCAGACGATTGAAAAACGTTAGCTTCTTTTTTTTCTGATATCGCGTATTTATCAGTTATTTCTTTTTGCAAAACATCTGTTGAAATGTGACTTGACATTTCTATAGTAGCTTCTGCTTTTTCTAAATCGACTGTAGCTTTAACTACATTCTCGATAGAATTTAAGGCATCTTCTACTGATGTTCTGCAACCATTACAGGTCATTCCCGTAACTGTATATGTATGTTTCATTGTGGTTTTTTTGAATTATTAGTAAATAGAAAGACTATTACTAATAAATCAAATGATAAAGACTTGGTCTAAAACCTGTATGTCAGCGACCAGATTGGGTGGTGAGTAATCTTTAAAAGGAATAATTTGCTTTGGAAAACTTTCAAAAAGATTAGAATACGTAAAAGCAAATGTTGTGATTAAAAACTGTTGATTGAAATCTAAATCTTCAAATGAAGAAAATTTTAATTCATCCTGACCTTTCACAACTTCAACCTCATCTTTACAACAAGATTTCTTTGAGGTTTGCTCCATATTTTCACTACATTTTTTAGCTTCAGAAAATATAGCAACATCTATTAAATTATCTCCGCAAAAGTGTTTTTCAACAGTAAAAGACACAGTAGAGCATAGCACCAAAAGTGCCATTACTACAGAGAATCCTTTATGTAAGAATTGCTTCAACATAATTCAAAAATACAATAATTTAAGGGAGATAAGTTCTTTTTACAGTATGATTAACACTTATTGCTTATGCTTATAATAGTAGAATGCGGGTAATAAAAGCAATAGAATAATAGGTTGTATTAAAAACCTTCTGATATTAAAAAAGAGGTAATAGTCTTCTTGTCGTGGGTTTAAAACAAAATATAAAAATAAAGCAAGCAATAAAATATAAGCCCCTGCATAAACAAATCCAGAAAATTTGATAATATTCTTGTCTTTAAAGAACACATAAAGAATTCCTAATGATATTACCGTATTCATTAAATATCTTAACGTTGTAAAAGTCGTTAATTTTAAGACTTCTCTTCTAGGATTATCAACGTATAGATAATCGTTTTGGAAAAATGATA
Source organism: uncultured Flavobacteriaceae bacterium (assembly GCA_964440415.1). GTDB lineage: Bacteria > Bacteroidota > Bacteroidia > Flavobacteriales > Flavobacteriaceae > Site-B1. The sequence continues at coordinate 2,723 of CAYTSL010000211.1, read as the reverse complement.
AATACGGATCGTAGAATAACTCATTTTCAAAAAATCGAATCATTGCCAATAAAGCAAACAAGATAACTAACAATATGTATTTTGTCGTTTTAGACATTCCGTTTGTTTAGATTTGAAAATCGATTGACCCAAAACATCCACAGAATGAATACCATGCCATAGATTATTGCAGGAAAAATAACAACATGCAAAATTTCTCGCCTCCAAGGATAATGGAATAATCCAACCGACAGAATTGCAATTCTAATTAAATTAACCACGTATAGCAATGTACTTCCAGCCAATAAGTAAAATAAGGTTATTTTAAATTTTCCCGAAAATGCAATTATAAATGAAATGAACAAAATTATTATACTAATTGAATTACAACCTTCAACCACTCTTGCAACATATTTATCTCGAATAATAATCTTCATGGTTGGTTCATCTGTATGAGCCTCAATTACCGTTTCATAACCAAATGTATTCAAAATATCCTGGCTTTGTTTAGCAACTGTATTGGTTAAATAATCTGGATAATATTTAGATCCGTCTGAATAATCTAAATACAATTTGTAGGCTACCGCTAGCACGATATACACAGATAAAAAAGTAATAATAAACCTTACTACAGGCTTATATTTTTTAATTAATTCCAGCACACAGAATAATTTAAATTGCTTCGCAATTTATGTAAATACGGCGTATTTTTTTGTAGGAATTAGATACTTTTACAAAAACTTTTTAACATTATGAATTTCAACGTATTAAAGCCTATAATACTAGACGTATTATATAAAAAAGACACAGTTGATAGTAAACTACTTAAAATCTGCCAGTTACTTGAAAGTAGAATTGAGCATTACAATTGGGTTGGTTTCTATTTTAAAAATGGAGATAAAAATGAACTTAAATTAGGACCATATGTTGGGGACCCAACAGACCATGTTATCATTCCATTTGGCAAGGGTATCTGTGGTCAAGTTGCTTTGAGTAATAAGAACTTTGTAGTTCCCGATGTTTCCGCTCAAGATAATTACATAGCATGCAGTATAACAGTAAAAGCTGAAATAGTGATCCCAATTTTTGTGAATGGAGAAAATGTTGGTCAAATTGATATTGACTCTAATACTCCAGATCCTTTTTCTGAAGACGATGAACGGTTTTTAGAGTTTGTTTGCAAAGAAGTTTCAAAAATTCTTTAAAAGATTGATTACATTCCAGTTCTTATTGCTTCCACAGGATCTAATCTAGAAGCAGATAAGGCAGGCAAAATACCTGCAATAAGGCCAATAATAGTGGAGACTATAAATCCTATAAGCATATTTTTAAAGGATAAGATAAATTCAAAATCTCCAGTAATTTGGGATAATCCAATTGTAGCAATCCATACCAGAATTAAACCAACTATTCCACCAATAACAGCTAAAATAACGGCTTCAAATAAAAATTGAAATAAAATAAATCGATTTTTAGCTCCAAGTGACTTTTGAATCCCTATTAAATTAGTTCTCTCTTTAACACTCACGAACATAATATTAGCAATCCCAAAGCCTCCAACAAGAAGAGAAAAACCGCTAATGACCCAACCAAACACATTCATCTGTCCAGTAATATTATCAATAAAGTCCGTAAATCCTTGTAATTGATTCACAAAAAAATCTGTAATTTCATCTGGCTTAAGACCTCTATACGTCCTTAACCTTTGCATAATCATAGCATTGAATTCTGCAAGATCAATCCCACTTTCAGGTTTAACAATAATTGCAGGAAATGCAAATCTGTTGTTTTCGCCATAAATTCGTCTAACAAAATTTACAGGAACAAATACTGCAGTATCTTTTGAGTTTCCGAATAGTCCCGAACCTTCTTTTTTCAAAACCCCTATTACATTGAATTTTCTACCGTAAAGTCTGACTTGCTTTCCAATTGGATTAAAGTCACCAAACAAACTATTCGCAACTTCATCACCTAAAACCACAACAGGTACACCCGAATTAGATTCCGATTCATTAAAGAAACGGCCTTGAGCTATTTGTAAACTTTCTATATCATAGTATTCATTGGTGATAGCTCCTATTTCCACATTAGTAATGGACTTATCTTGATATTTTACCGTCTCAGGAGCAACATTTAAAGTAAACGATGCCGCTTCAACGTTCGGAATTTTATTGGCAATGAATTGATATTCGTCAAAAGTCACATCTGGAAATTGTTCACGTTTCCACTGTGGAATTGAAGAAGGCCCAAATGAAAAACGCATAATGTAAAGTGTACTATTATCCAGAGAACTAATACTACCTTTAATTTCCTCCTTTAAGGAATCTACAGCCGCTAAAACCGCAATAATAGAAAAGATACCAATTGTCACTCCTAAAAGGGATAAAAAAGTACGTAGCTTATTATTGCGCAAAGCATTAATTGCAAAATAGAAGCTCTCTTTAACTAATCGTAGGTAAAAAAACATACTGCCTTAAAATTTTATATATGTTACATTCCTGTTCTTATGGCCTCAACAGGATCTAACCTTGAAGCTGATATAGCAGGAATTACACCTGACAATAGTCCTATTAATGTTGATAGAGAAAATCCTAAAAATACATTAAATCCTGATAAAACAAACTCGAAATCTTCGGTAAATTGAGATAATACTACAATAGTAAACCAAACCAGAAAAAGACCAACCAATCCTCCAACTATTGCTAAAATGATAGCTTCAAACAAAAATTGAAACAGAATAAATC
>CAYTSL010000210.1:0-4013 GCA_964440415.1 uncultured Flavobacteriaceae bacterium | reverse complement strand
CATTGGTTGATCGTCCTTTAAAATCCTTTAATCCAATATCAAATCAATGGCAAGACTATAGTTTTACTGGAATTATTGAAGACCCATTGGGTAGTCAGGGATTTAAAGATCTAATTATTGATAATAATCAAACTAAATGGATTGGCTCATTTATTGGGCTTATAGGTGTTAAGACAAATGGAGGGAATACTTTAATAAAAACTCTCAAAGGAGAAGAATTTAACATGCCGAGTAATGACATAAGAGCTCTTAAAATTGATAATAGAAATCAGCTTTGGATAGGAACAAGTAGCGGCTTACGTGTACTATATAATCCAGAATCTTTATTTAGCGATGAAGGAACTCAAGCCGATGAAATAATAATTGTTGAAGATGGAATTCCTAAAGAATTGCTATTTCAACAATGGATATCGGATATTGAAGTTGATGGATCTAATAATAAATGGATTGGAACTATATCAAATGGCTTATTTTATTTTTCAGAAAACGGACAAGAAACCATCTATCATTTTACTAAAGACAATTCACCAATACCATCTAATAACATAATTGACGTGTCTGTGGATTTATCTAAAGGGAGAGTATATATAGCTACAGATAAGGGCTTGGTCTCATTTAGATCAGGCGGCTCTAAACCAACCTCGAATTTAGAAACTGCTTTTGTATACCCAAATCCAGTTAGACCAACTTTTGATATAACAGATCAAAGAGTTAAGATAAAAGACATATCAGAAAATATAAATATTAAAATAACAGATATTGAAGGAAATCTGGTTGCGGAAGCTCAATCTAATGCCAATCTAAGATATAAAGGCTATAATCTTGAAATTGATGGAGGAACTGCCTTTTGGAATGGTAAAAATTTAGCTAACAACGTAGTTACATCTGGTGTTTATTTGGTGTTATTATCAGATTTAGATACCTTAGAAACCAAGGTTTTAAAACTAATGGTTATAAGATAATGCTCGTTACAACTAAAGCAATAGTAATTTCCAAATTAAAATACAGTGATAACGACCTAATTGTTAAATGTTATACAGAGCGATTTGGCGTTCAAAGTTACTTACTACGAGGTATCTTAAAAAGCAAAAAGGGAAAGTTAAAAACAGCCTATTTTCAGTTATTATCACAACTTGAATTAATTGTTAATTACAGAGAAACGCGTTCACTTCAATCTATTAGTGAGGTTAAACCTTTTGCATTTTATCAAAGTATTTATTCAAATGTTGCTAAAAGTGCGATTGTTATGTTTTTGTCTGAGATTTTGTCAGGAGTTTTACGGGAAGAAGAAAATAATGAACTATTGTTTACATATCTTGAAACGACATTGTTGTGGTTAGATGCTAACGATGAATACTCAAATTTCCACCTCCTTTTTCTACTTAACCTATCTAGGTATTTAGGCTTTTATCCTGATTTAAATCACTCAGATTCTCATTTTTTCAATCTTGAAGACGGGAAATTTCAATCTAAAAAAACTAACATCTATTGCATAACAGATGAAATATTAATGCAATTTAAACAGCTCTTGGGCATAAATTTTGATGCCTTAAATACAGTTAAAATCAATTCCGGTCAAAGACAGGAACTTTTAAATGTGATTTTGCTTTATTTTGAGTTACATTTGGGCTCCTTAAAAAAACCAAAATCATTGCAGGTATTAAATCAAGTTTTCGCATAATGAAACGATGTATTTCGTTATTTTTTTTATGTTTTTCTGCACTTGTATTTTCACAGGATGTGACGATACTCAATGAAGTTACTTATACGCCAATTCCTGGTGTTACGATATACAATGATTCAAAAACAACTAGTGTTTTTACTGATTTAAATGGTACTGCTAATCTGAATAATTTTAAAGATGCGGAAACACTTTATTTTCAACATATATCTTATCACGTACTAAAGACCACAAAAAACGACATTTTAAAAGGTTCCTCAAGTATTCTATTGCGCCCTAATCCTCAAAGTTTAAATGAGATCGTTGTTTCGGCGTCTAAATTTATGCAAAGTAAGGAAGAAATTCCTCAAAAGATTTTAACCTTAGATTCTAAAAGCATTGCACTTACCAACCCACAAACAAGTGCCGATTTGTTAGAGAATAGCGGAAAGGTATTTATCCAAAAAAGTCAGTTAGGAGGAGGAAGCCCTATGATTAGAGGATTTTCAACCAATCGTTTATTGATTTCTGTAGATGATGTAAGAATGAACAATGCTATTTTTAGAGGTGGAAATCTACAGAACGTTATCTCAATAGATCCATTTTCAGTACAATCCTCAGAGATCATTTTAGGCTCGGGATCAGTGATTTATGGTAGTGATGCCATAGGAGGTGTAATGAGTTTTTACACACACAAACCGGAATTATCATATACCAATTCAGGACTATTAAAAACCAATGCCTTACTTAGATATTCTACAGCAAACAAAGAAAAAACTTCGCATCTCGATTTTAATCTTGGTTTTAAAAAATGGGCCTTTTTAACCAATATAAGTTATACTGATTTTGATGATCTCAGAATGGGTAAATATGGTCCAAATGACTATTTACGGAATGATTACGTGCAAACCATAAATGGGAATGATGTAATGGTTAGTAATGAAGATCCATTAATTCAAAGGCCTACTGGTTACAATCAGGTTAATTTATTACAAAAAGTACGATTTGAACAAACCCAAAGCCTATTCTTTGATTTAGGACTTCATTACAGTGCTACTTCTGAATTTTCACGATACGACAGATTATTGAGGTATGATAATGATAATTTAAGATCGGCAGAGTGGAACTACGGACCTCAAAAATGGTTCATGGCAAATTTTAAAGTAACCCGTATTAGCAGTCGTTCTAACTTATACGATAAACTAAAAGCAACTGCAGCATTTCAAAATTTTAAGGAAAGCCGTTTGGATAGGGATTTCCAGTCAGTTTTTAGAAACATTCGCAAAGAATCAGTAAATGCATATTCCTTTAATCTTGATCTAGAGAAGAAACTATCCAAAAAAACAGAGTTCAACTACGGAATTGAGTATTTGTACAACAAAGTATTTTCAAAAGGAACTGAATTTAATATCTCTAACAATGATGAAATCAAAACTGTTTCAAGATATCCTGATGGTTCTGACTGGCAATCAATGGCAGCTTATACCAGTTTAAAGTACAAACCAAGCAAGAAATTTGTTTTTCAATCTGGGTTACGCTATAACCACATAATCGCAAATGCAGATTTCACAGAAAACAACCAGTTTTTAAACTTACCTTTCAATACATCTAAAGTTAATACTGGCGCCGTGACTGGAACTGCCGGAATTACCTGGACACCAAACAAAACAATCCAATGGCGATTTAATTTATCAACCGCTTTTCGTGCTCCAAATATTGATGATATTGGTAAAGTTTTTGATTCTGAACCTGGCTCTGTGGTTGTGCCTAATCAAAATTTAAAACCAGAATACTCTTATGGAGGCGATTTAGGACTAAAACTCAACTTTAATGATGTTGTAAAACTGGATATTGGTACGTATTACACCTATTTAGATAATGCTCTTGTAAGAAGAGATTTTGAACTAAATGGTTCAACCACATTGCTTTACGATGGTGAATTGAGCAATATTCAAGCCATTCAAAACGCATCAAAAGCATGGATATATGGTTTTGAAGCAGGAATTGAAGTCAATTTTTCTGAAACATTTAAATTAACAAGCCAATACAACTTTATTGGTGGCACAGAAGAAAATGAGGAAATTGAAGTACCTATCAGGCATGTAGCACCCAGTTTCGGGAATTCCCATCTAGTCTATAATAACAAACAGTTTAAGTTTGATGCCTTTGTTGTTTATAATGGTGAGTTCTCCTATGATCAATTAGCACCTTCTGAAAAAGAGAAAACCTATATGTATGCTTTAGATAGCAACGGTAATCCATATGCCCCAACCTGGTACACGCTAAATTTTCGCACGCAGTATCAAATCAATCAAAAAATACAACTCACAGCAAGTTTAGAGAATATAACAGA
>CAYTSL010000209.1:0-4019 GCA_964440415.1 uncultured Flavobacteriaceae bacterium | reverse complement strand
GACATGAATAATCCATAGAGTATAAACGGAATGCCTAAACCAAGAATTAAACTCATGGATAACGACAAGGCAACACCTAAATATTGACCTAAAAATATGGATGAACGCTTAAGAGGTTGTGCCAATAGAAGTTCTGTAAATTCTTTGGAATTATAATAGTACATAACTCCAAATATGGTTCCTATTAAAGGCACTAAAACAATGATTACATTCATTAATGTGATGACTGCTTTTGATAAATCGTTATTTAGGAACAATAACACAACACCAAGTAATAGGTAGAAAGCAAAGTACACATAACTCCAGCGACTACGCATTAAATCGTAAAAACTATATTTTAAAATTTTAAGCATGGTTATCTGTTAGTATTGATGCAATTGCATGTTCAAAATCTGGTTGATTGGTCTTTGTTTTAAGGTCGCTTATGCTTCCTTTAAAGTATATTTCCCCTTCTAAAATAAATACAATCTCATCAGAAATTTCTTCAACAAAACTCATGATGTGTGACGTAATTAGAATGGTTTTTCCTTTTTCCTTTTCCTCTTGGATTAATTTCTTCAATCGCAATAAAGAAATTGGGTCTAATCCTGTTGTTGGTTCATCTAAAATAATTAACGGACTATCAAACATAAAGGTTAAAACAATGTTCACTTTTTGTTTTGTGCCGCCTGACAAATTCCCCAGTTTTTTATTTAAAAAAGGTTCTAATTTAAATAGACTGATTAGAGCTTCATCATTTGAGGTGTCTCTGCGAAGATCCTTTATCATTCTAATTAATTCACTTACTTTTAAGTTGTTTGGGAAGTTGGCAATTTGAGGCAAATAATCAATTTTTTTTCTGTATGACGAATTGTTTTTTATGTTCTTGCCTAGTACTTGAATATTTCCCTTATCTGGTATAACCATTCCCAAAATGGACTTAATTAGCGTAGTTTTTCCAGATCCGTTTGGACCTAATACTGCAATAATACCACCTTCATTAATTTGCAAATCAACACCACTTAACACGACGTTTTTATTAAACTGTTTATGTAAATTTTGAATGTTTACCATTCTATTTTTTTAATTAAGGGATTGTTGTCTAATAAATCATCTGGCGTAAAAACTGGTGATACTTTTTCAGAAAAATCTATAATATCAATAAATAAACTACGTAATAAAATAATGGTTTCCGGAGTTCTGTTAACAATATAGGAAAACAATTTTACAGGTCTGTATGGTACATCGCCGACACCATCTTTATCTAAATCGTATCCTGTATAATTGCTCCAATAATTATTATCAAAAACATTGTCGTTTATTTTACTGTTGTATGAAATATCGAAAGAATTATATAAAAAGTTATTCTGAACAAACTTGTTTGTATAGCATGCTCCACGAACCTTTATGGCCCAACCGTTGTTTACAAAATTATTGTTTTTATAATTGATTCGGTTAGAGCCTTCGATGTTGATTCCAATGGTGTTTTCTTCAAAAGTATTGCCTATAATTTCAGCATCATTTATTTCTTTTAATAACATTCCATAAGATGCGCTTCCCCAATTTTCTTTAAAAATGTTATTGTACATTTTTATTTTTTTTGAAAACATAACTGCAACTCCAGCTCCATTTTTTTCGAAGGTATTGTCTTGGTAAATATCATCGTTTGAGAACATAAAGTGTAATCCATAACGAACATTATCAGAACTCACATTATTTTTTATGGTACAAAAATTAGAAAATTCTAAATAGATGCCATCTCTTACATGTTGCACATAATTGTGTTCAATTTCTATGTTTCTACAGTACCACAATTGTATGCCATTTCCAGAATTGTATTCTTCTACAGCATCTCCAATTATTTTGTTATGATAGACTTTTCCGTCTCTAGCTTTTTCTAAATAAATTCCAAAAAAAAGTTTTTCAAGAACCAGATTCTGAATTACAAAATTCTTACTTCGTTTTACACGAATAGCTGCATAATCTTCTGTATAACTTGTGCCAACATTTATAATGTATAAGCCATCAACCGTTACATTGTCAGATGTGATTGTTATTATTTCCCCTTTTAATTCTCCATCAATTACTGGATAATTTTCACCAATTATTGTAAGAGGTTTATCAATTATAATATTGTATTCTTTGTAAGTGCCTTTTTTAACAATAATGGTATCAAAATCTTTAGCAAATTTGATGGCTTCAATAATTGAAGAGATATCACATGAATTGCAAACCACAATTTTTTCAGCAAAAGAAAAAACGGACATGCATAGAAATGCAATTAATGAAACAACTCTTATATTCATTAATCTTTGTAATGATTTAGCAGCTCTTCCCAAGTGTAAATAGTACCTTCTTTGGCGGTTTGAACTTTTATAGCGTCTTCTTTGTTTTTAAAAGCAGAAAGAAAAGCTCCCATTGGACTTGGCACATTTTTACTAATTAAAAAAGTAGCTTTGGTCGCGTCAATAAGAGCTTCTGGTTCTGTGTAATTATTAGATAAATAGAGTTTAATAGTTGAAGTGTCGAACTCGTCCATGAAATTTATCATGCATTCAGTCGCATCAAACTTATACACTTTACCTTTTTTGGTGACTACTTCTGCAGCATGAAGCTTATCAACAATGGTCATTTGGCAAAAATGACAACCATCGACTCCATATTCTATCGCTACAGGTTTAGAACTGCAAGCAGATAAAACTAAAATCAATCCTATTAGTAATATTTGCTTGTATTGCATCTTATTAATTTATTTAGCTTCTTTTTTACCAACAAAAAAGGAGAAAAATGACAATGCCATTCCAAGAGCTAAAAACATAGCGCCTAATCGCGGGTAAGAGTGTGCTTTAAAGTTAAGAATATCTTTTGATCCGAATAGAGGTGGCTGGAATCCCATTACCGAACCATCAGGATTTGTGAAATTCATGATTGCTTTAGGGTCAAGGTCATGACCATAGTCGTGTTCCCATAAATAGAAATCGTAAAGACCTGCCGTACTTAATACAACCATTAAAATAAACCAAACCATGAACCATTTGTAGTTGCCTTTTAATCCAATGATTAACCCTAAAATACTTGTTAAAATAATTCCTATCGGAAATATTTTAAATTCAGGAATAGCTTCTGGAATGTACTTCATACCAACATAATGATTCATTAAGTTGATATTCTTGATGTCATGTGGATGCATATCAGAAAAATCATTGATATGAATATTCATTCCTAACGGAATTGGATATTGAGGAGCTTCTAAAGTTATGTTCCATAATGGAAAAACAAAAAGAAGTAATGGTAATAATGCTCCTAAAAGCATCAATATTCGAGATTTTTTCATGTGTGATAAGTTTATGGTTTTTAATTGTTCACATGTAACGAAAAAACTAAAGTTTTAATCGTTGCATAAATCTACATTTAATATTTGGTAATTATTTGTGGTTGGGTTGGGTTTTTAAAAAGCGGGAGATTTTTAAATCTCCCGCTTTTTTTAGGAAAATAATAACACTAAAACTATACTCTCCTTAATTTTTATTCAATGTCTTCGCCTAAAGACCATGCTAATTTAGTATTAGAATTTTTTGCAGAAACTCTAATATAACCTTGCATTTCTTGGTGTAATGCTGAACAGAAATCTGTACAATAGAATGGCCAAACACCAACTTGTTTAGGTTCCCAAACAGAGGATTTAGTTTGTCCAGGCATAATTAGCAGCTCAGATGTGTTTTGACCTAATACTGCAAATCCATGAGGTACATCAAAATCTTGCTCTAAATTAGTTACATGAAAGTATACTTTGTCACCAACTTTTATACCTTCAATATTATCTGGTGAGAAGTGGCTTCTAATAGTAGTCATATAAATATGTACTTCGTTACCTTTTCTCACTACTTTTGTGTCATCATCAGATTTAGCTGCATAAGCATGCTTGTTGTCTTCTAAATTGTAGATTTTTTGAGAGCGTTCCTTAATGATATCTGCTCGCATTGCTGCAGCATAGTGAGGCTCTCCGTGTGTTGGGAAATCTAAAAGCAATTCCATTTTAT
>CAYTSL010000208.1:0-4025 GCA_964440415.1 uncultured Flavobacteriaceae bacterium | reverse complement strand
TATATCATGATGCCTATCGTTATGCCACTGCGAGGAATGATTCATAGCCTTGACAAAGGTGCACAACGTTTTGTTGATGGCCTTTCAGATCCTTCATATAAAAGCGGAACTTTTTATGCCAGCCACGATGGAAAAGTAGTCGGCCCGGTTATCGATCAAAGCAGCATTTTTTCTGATTTGGGCAACGAAAAATATCAGGACAATGCCTATCAGGCCATAAACAGGTTTGTAAGTTAAAAAAGGGGTTTCAAATTTTAAATCCTTGATACAAATACCCCAATTCGCTTTGAATTAAGCCGGTATTATTGTAATTTTAAGGGTATTAAAAACCTATGATGATGAATAGGTTCCTATTGATATTACTGCTCTGCTTCCCCTTTGTTGTGCTTTCTCAAAATGACTACAGCAAAGCAAGGGAGACCATGGTTTCTAATGATATTATCTCAAGAGGCGTAAAAGACAAAGCCACGCTTGACGCCATGCGACATGTTATGAGACATGAATTTGTGCCTCAGGAGCTCCGGCAAAGTGCCTATCATGATGGCCCATTGCCCATTGGTTACGGCCAAACCATTTCTCAACCCTATATCGTGGCCTTTATGACCGAAGTCATTCGGCTCCAAAGCGATTTTAAGGTACTCGAAGTTGGTACAGGTTCGGGATATCAGGCGGCGGTGTTGAGCCAAATCGTTGACTCGGTATATACCATTGAGATCATTGAAGCGCTTTATAGCCAGGCCAAAAAACGCTTGAAAGACCTGCATTACGACAATATTCAGGTCAAAAAGGACGATGGGTATTATGGTTGGGAAAACAAAGGGCCCTTTGACGCTATCGTGGTCACAGCTGCTGCTGAATTCGTCCCTCCTCCCCTTATTGCCCAACTCAAGGAAGGGGGCAGGATGATCATTCCGATAGGCAGCCCTTTTGCCACTCAGCAACTTTTACTGGTGACCAAAAATGGAGGTAAAACAAAAACCAAAAACCTCATGTTTGTGCGCTTTGTTCCTTTTACCAGGGCAAAAGGTTCTTAAGCTTTAAACATGAGCGACTCCCGAACATATAACTACGACACGTTCAGATTGGGGCTTTCGATATCGATCATATCGGCCGCCATTGTGGCCTATGAGATTCAGCTGATGCATTTTTTTACCATCGTGCAATGGCACCATTTTGCCTATATGGTAATTTCCATAGCTCTTTTAGGATTTGGCGCCAGCGGAACCCTCATATCGCTCTTTAGAAATGAGATGCTTAAAAGAGCCGACTGGCTCCTCCCCTTTTTTATGATCAGCAGCGGCCTGATGATGAGTATCAGCGTACGGGTTTCACGAATGGACTTTCTCTTGTTTGATTCGTATCTGCTCTTTGTTGACCGCTCTCAATTTACAAGGTTACTGGGGAGCTATTTTCTATTCTTCCTTCCTTTTTTGATGGGTTCCCTGGCCCTTGGCCTCGTCTTCGTTAAAAAAGTAGCCCAAATTGGAATTTTTTATTTTTCCGATATGCTCGGATCGGGCCTCGGGGGTATCCTGGCCATCTTTTTACTTTGGCAACTTGAGCCCGTTGATTTGCCCTGGGTCATTGCTTTGATGCCACTGCTTGCCGGGCTGCTGCTCATCAAAAAAAGGGGGCGCCCCCTTCTTTCAGCCTACGGCCTGCTTGTTTTAGTGATTTGTTTCTATCAGGGCCATAGCTCCTTTGAGCTAAAATCATCACAGTTTAAAAGTATCAGCTATGCTTTGAATTTACCCGAAGCCAAAATTGAAGTGCAGCAAAGCAGTCCTTATGGCCTTATACAGGTGGTTTCTTCGCCCATGCAAAGATATGCCCCTGGCCTAAGTCTTAACTATTTGCAGGAGATAGAACCCTCCAAAGTGATCTTTAACAATGGTAACTGGTACGCTGCCATCCCTCAGGGCAACAAGGCAGACAGCCTGCAGGTGCTCAATCAGACTACCATGGCGCTGCCTTATGTGCTGGAGAGTCCTCAAAAGGTGCTTATTTTTCATGCGGGAGCGGGTTTTGAGGTGGCACATGCCCTAAGCAACAAGGCCGAACATATCTATGCCGTTGAGCCAAATGCCATGGTTACGGGGCTTATCAAAGGGCACTATGCTCAGTATACCGATTCTTTGTTCTATAGGCCCGAAGTACAGGTATATAACACCTCGCCTCGCTCCTTTCTTAAGCAGTCTGAGGAAGTCTTCGATCTTATTCAAATGCCTTTATCAGGCGCTTTTGGCGGATCTGTGGGTCTTAATGCCCTTCATGAAGAAAACCTGCTCACCTCAGAGGCCCTGCTTGAGATGTGGCAGAAATTGAGCCCGGAAGGGATGATCGTGCTGTCCTCCTTTATCGATCTGCCACCCAGAATAATGCTTAAAAATGCGGCCCTTATTGCAGGAATGCTGGAAAGTCTTGACATATCTGATCCGTTGCAACATGTGGTGGCGGTAAGAAGTTGGGCCACGCTGAGCTATGTGATTAAAAAAACACCTCTGGGCCCAAAAGATCTGCTTGCCGTAAACCGTTTTTGTGATGATAACAGTTTTGATCCTGTTTTGTTGGCCGGCTCTGCATCAAAAGAAACCTATAATACCCTTGAAGATGATGCCGTTTTCAGTTTGGTCAAAGACATGTTTACACCCAAACGGGCGGCGCTTATTGGGGCCAATGATTTTAATATTAGCATCCCTTCAGATAACCGGCCTTACTTTTACCAGTTTCTTAGGTTAAAAAATATCGTTCAGCAATATAAAACCCTTGGCGAGCGAAGCGCCTTTTTAGAACTGGGATATTTAATCGTGCTGGTTACCCTGCTGCAGGTCTTTCTGTTGGCTTTTGTTTTGATCATTGTGCCTTTGTTTAAACTTGGTTTTAAAGGAGCACAGAAAACCTGGGTCCTCTTCTATTTTTCGGGTTTGGGGCTCGGCTATATGTTTTTAGAGATTGTTTTGATCAAGTATTTTCTGCGCTTTTTAGGGCATCCTATTTATGCCGTGGCAACGGTTATCTCTGTGATGTTGATCAGCTCAGGCCTGGGCAGCCTCTACTCTTCCAAACTGAACCTGGATGTAAGGAAATTAACAAATCTCACGGCCTTTATCTCTGCTTTGATCATCGTTTATGCCTTAGCACTTGGTTTTATCCTGGGTCAAACAGTAGGCTGGCCGCTGTGGGGAAAACTAATTCTAACGGTTCTGGCAATTGGCATTCCGGCCTTTTTTATGGGTATGCCTTTTCCTATGGGATTGCAATTGGTCAGTAAAAAGCATGAAAGTCAAGTGCCTTGGGCCTGGGGTATTAATGGTTGTGCTTCTGTGATTAGTACTTCTTTAGCGATTGTTATTGCTGTTGAGTTTGGGTTTGTTGTTGTGTTGTTAATGGCCGCTGGGGCTTATTTTATTTCATTTGTTAGTGTGTTTACGGTGGGTTTTAAGGGTGTATTTAAATAATATTTTTTTCTTCTAACAAAAGCTCGTAAGATTTTCTTTTCTATTGGTTTAAGCCTGCCTGCCGTCGAGGCAGGCATTCGACAATTCAATTTTCAAAATTTTCAATATTCTGTAATGATTCCAGGGCCTTCATTGTTTTTGTACTGGTAAAAAGCCCAATCGTTTTTTTTACCCATCCTGTTTGAAGGTTCTTGTAGCTTAATTTATGTAAAAACCAAGCCAAAGGAATAATCAATAAAAAATTTATAATCAGGTACTTTGATACAAAATCAGCGTCCATGTGAGCATATACATCAAGGTTGAAAAAGTAGTCGGCAGCAACCACCACAAAGGCCCACCATATGGGTGTGGATAAAAACATCAACTTAACAAATAATAAACCATGTGAGTTCACCTGCTCGATTTTTTTCCTAATAGTTACAATAGGTTTTGTAAAATCAATGTTTTGTACAAGCACAACCTGTCCTATACTACCCGCTAAGGCAATAATGGTAAAAACACCTACCATAATACCGCTTATTGCCAAATGTGATGTATGCCAGTTATTTGCAATATAGCTACCTAAAA
>CAYTSL010000207.1:1564-4032 GCA_964440415.1 uncultured Flavobacteriaceae bacterium | reverse complement strand
ACCGTATAGTTTGGAGCATAACTATATAAGTATAAATTATTGTTTACATCTGCTAAACTATTCAATCCAAAAAGTAATACCCAAATAGCAATGGCAATTACGTGTCCTATAAATTTTTTGGTAACTAAAGAATGTACAAAAAAGGCTAATAAAACGAAAATGATGTACTTTGGAAATTCAATTAAATATAAATCAGTGAAGTACTTTTCAAACTCAAAATTGAAATAACCTTTAATAATTTGATTTATTACACCACTTACTAAAATCATGTTTACTAAAACAAAACTTATCATTACTAATGCTAAAAATTTAGACCCATATACTAAACGATTCGGTAATGGAAGGGAACCAAATATTTGGTCGTAATTTACATTGCGTTCTCTATGTAATACTTCACCTGTCATAAACACAATAAGAATAAATATGAGAATGACATACGTAGCATTTTTCATTTCTAACATATAATATGTGAGTGGTAACGATGGTGTTCCATAAATAGGAGAACCAAACCACCCATCAAAAAAGAGAAATAGCACTGCAGCAATTAAAATGGCAATAAAAAACTTATCTCTAGTAATATTTTTAAATTCCATAACAGCTAAACCAAACAATAATTTAAGATTTAAGCCTTTTGAGAAAACTTTTGAAACACTAGGAATTTTAGTCAGTGCGGCAGCTACATTGTCTTTATCTACGTTATCTTTTTTCTTTTTTGAATTATAATTTTTATTTAAAAATTTCTGAAAATCAAATCTAAATAAGGTAAATAGAAATGCCAATAAACCCAAACCAACCCAAATAATACGATTCCAAATTAACATTCCTTTAAACGGAACCGTTAAACTATTTTGTTCTTCAGGTGTCCAATATTGAATAATATTTTGATAGGTACCTAAACCAAATGGGTCTAGTAGGCTTACTAAATTTTTATTTTCAATATCTTGTGTTAATGTTAAGGTGATTAAATACGTGATAAAAAGTATAGCGCCACCTGCATAAGCCAACATGACCTTTTTAGTTAAACTTACCAAAGCAAAGAAAATACATCCTGCAAAGAAAAAGTTAGTCCAATAAAGCATTAATGTTGGTTGAATATAATGCCAAAGAGTAAATACGGTAAAGCGTTCTGGCTCTTCATAGCCTGCAAATGGGCCTATAGCAAAACCTATGATTAATCCTATTTGCAATCCTAGACTCACCATAAACAGCACAGACATAGAACCAAAAAAACGTCCTAATAAATAGCCTTTTTCACTAATTGGATATGAGAAATAATAATTCTCTGTTTTATGCTCTATATCTCTATAAACTGGAACACCCATAATTGCACTTGAAAGCATAATTCCAAAAATGCTAATGGTCGATAACATGGTGGCAATAGCTACAGGTGAGTTCACAAACACCTTTTCTGATGCAGGGCCATTTCCTCCTATTGCTACTATTAATCCAAACAATAATAGTATCCCAAAATACGCCCAAGTTGCTGGTCGTTTTAATCTGTATTTAATTTCGAATAAGAATATTTCTTTAAACATAATTGAATGATTTTAAATGAATTAATTAAACAATTATACTAAAGTAGCATCCATACGAGATGTGATTTCAGCAAAATATACATCTTCTAAATCTGCAGCAATTGCTTCAAAAGAAGCATCAGGTTGGTTATCACTTAATACATGAATAACCGTTTTTCCTGCTTTTAAATATGTAGAAATAACTTGTAGATCTGATTGGTAATTTACTAATTCCGCTTTTTCAATCGCTTTTGTCCATATTCTGCCTTTAACTCCTTCGGTTAAATCATTTGGGTTTCCTTTAACCACTACTTCACCTAGACAAATAATTGCCATATTATTACATAAGTTAGAAATATCATCAACAATATGTGTCGATAAAATTACAATGGTATTTTCTCCAATTTCGCACAATAAATTATGAAAACGATTCCGTTCAGCAGGATCTAAACCAGCGGTAGGTTCATCAACAATTATTAATTTTGGATCACCAATTAACGCTTGTGCAATACCAAAACGTTGTTTCATTCCACCAGAATACGTTCCTAAACTTTTATTTCGAACATGCCATAAATTGGTTTTATTTAATAAGGATTCTACCAAATCTTTACGTTCTCCTTTGTTCGATATTCCTTTTAATGAAGCAATATGATTTAACATATTGTATGAACTTACTTTAGGATACACACCAAACTCTTGTGGCAGATAACCCAGAATTTTTCGTACTTCTGCTTTGTCTTTTAAAATATCCAAATCACCTAACATTGCCGAGCCAGAATCGGCTTGTTGCAATGTCGCCAAGGTTCTCATTAATGATGATTTTCCTGCTCCGTTTGGGCCTAAAAGACCAAACATTCCTTGAGGAATGTTGAGTGTAACGTCTTTTAAAGCTTGAACACCGTTTGAATAGGTCTTGTTGAGACTCTTGATTTTTAATTCCATAAATTAAAATGA
>CAYTSL010000207.1:0-1464 GCA_964440415.1 uncultured Flavobacteriaceae bacterium | reverse complement strand
AAATATGCTAGCTAGTTAATAGAACAAAGGTTTAAATTAAAACTACGTTTGTTATTTTAAAGGTCTTTCAAATGTTTCCATTTCTAAAAAGATTATTTAATTTTAAATTTATTAATAACCTAATAATTAGTATATTAACATATATTTTTATATAAATATTTGTTGTAATAATATTATTTTAAAATAGAGCATAAGATGAAAGTAAAGAACTTGTTAAGTTTCGTAAGTGTTATAGTTTTAACCCTATTAATATGTGGTTGTGAAGACAAAAAAACAGAGGATTTTACGGTTTCTAAAGATGGCGTCAAAATTAGTTTTGAAAAAAAAGGAAGGAAAAAGCCAGCTATTATTTTTATTCATGGTTGGACCAATCCAAGAACTATTTGGGAAGATCAGATAGAACATTTTTCAAAAGACTATACAGCTATTGCAGTTGATCTTGCAGGGTCTGGTAAGTCAGGAAATAATCGCAGGGACTGGACCATTAATGCATTTAGTAATGATGTGATAGCTACAATAGATAAATTAAATCTTGATAAAGTTGTGTTGGTTGGATTTTCAATGGGAGCTATGGTAGCTGTTGAAACAGCCAATCAAATTCCTGATAAGATTTTGGGTGTGGTCTCTGTAGATGAGTTAAAAAATCCCGGAATGCAAATCCCCGAAGAAATGATTCCGACTATAGTAGATAAAATGATGTCTATGGAGAGAACCAATGAAAATCTGGTCGCTGGTGGATTCTATAAAAGAAATCAGGAAGCGGCATATAAAAGAATTACCGAAATATATGAAGGAGCCTCTAATGTTGGTTGGAAAGAAGCATTGCAAAATGCCATTACATGGATGAATGAAAATCAAAAAGAATCCCTTAAGCAGCTAAAAGTGCCTTTAAGAGGTATTTTTTCCGATAAAGAACCTGTTGAAATTGATAGTATCAAAACCTATGTCCCTACCTTTGAAGCTGATATAATTCCTGAAACTGGTCATCTTGTATTTTGGGACGATCCAGAGAAATTCAATGAATTACTTGAAAAAGATATTAAGGAATTTGTAAATAAATAAAGCTAGTAAAAGTGATGTTGCTTCTATACCTGTAGTATAAAAGCTACTATATCCAATTATTATCTTAAAATATAACTTTTTCTATTTAAGTTTTTCCTTAAAAAAATCAATAGTTCGTTGCCATGATAAATCGGCCGCTTTTTTATCAAATCTTGGTGTGGTATTGTTATGAAAACCATGATTTACTTTAGGATAGATATAAGCTTCATAATTAATATTATTGGCTTTTAAAATTACTTCAAAAGCTGGCCATCCTGCATTGACTCTGGTGTCCAACTCGGCATATTGCAATAGCAAAGGAGTCTTTATTTTTACAGCATCTTCATCAGATGGTTGTCTCCCATAATAAGGAACCGCTGCACCAAGTTCTGGAATTCTCACTGCCATCATATTGGAGATCCA
>CAYTSL010000206.1:0-4056 GCA_964440415.1 uncultured Flavobacteriaceae bacterium | reverse complement strand
CGATTTTGGCAGTTTTTAAAGTATTATTAATATGATCTATAAACTTAAGAACAGTGTCAATAATAAAATAGAATTACCCAAAGAATTAGGGATTGAATTGTATATAAAACGAGACGATTTGATTCATCCTCATATTTCCGGAAATAAATACAGAAAGCTTAAATACAATATTCAAGAGGCGCAAAAACAGAATTTTAAAAGATTACTGACCTTTGGAGGCGCTTTTTCTAATCATATTGCTTCTGTTGCTTTTGTTGGCAAAGAATACGGTTTTAATACTATTGGCGTTATAAGAGGGGAAGAGTTGGTCAATAAGGTTAATGAAAACCCAACATTAAAATTTGCCAAAAGTTGCGGTATGCAATTTAAGTTTATTAGCAGAAGTGATTATAGAGAGAAAACAAAAGATTCATTCATAATTGATTTAAAAGAGGAATTTGGTGAATTTTATTTGCTGCCAGAAGGAGGAACCAATGATCTTGCTGTAAAAGGATGCGAAGAGATATTAACAAAAGATGATGCTGATTTTGACTTTATTTGTTGCTCTATAGGTACAGGAGGAACTATATCAGGATTGATCAATAGCTCAAGTAGTGGTCAGCAAGTTTTAGGTTTTCCAGCTCTGAAAGGTGATTTTTTAAAAAATGAAATTGTTAAATTTGCCAACAAAGCGAATTGGAAATTAGTTCATGATTACCACTTTGGAGGATATGCCAAGGTATCTGTTGAACTAATTGAGTTTATTAATGCGTTTAAAAAAAATACTGGTGTTCCTTTAGATCCTGTCTATACAGGAAAGATGATGTTCGGGATTTTTGATTTGATGGATAACGATTTTTTTCCGAAAGGTTCAAAAATATTAGCATTACACACTGGAGGTTTGCAAGGTATTCAAGGAATGAATAAATTATTAACAAAAAAGGATCTACCAATTTTATCTATATGAGGATTAACAGAATATTATTTTTTATCGTATTATCTATTTTGGTTGCAAGTTGTGGTTCCAAAAAAGGCGTTGTTACTAAAAAATCAAAATCAAAGAAGGAGACTGTAGTAAAAAATGAGACTCCTGTTGAAGATGATAAAAATGAAACCGAAAAAAGTTCACAAGAAGTCTCTATTGTTGATACACCAGAAGTTTATGCGAGTCCAACAGAGGAATATATAGCCATTTACAGCGATATTGCCCAGGATGAAATGCGTCAATATGGAGTTCCTGCTAGTATTACCTTGGCTCAAGGTATTTTGGAATCGTCTTCTGGTAGAGGCCGGTTGGCTGTTAAAGCCAATAACCATTTTGGGATTAAATGTCATGAATGGTCCGGAGCCACAATAATTCATGATGATGATAAAAAAGATGAATGTTTTAGAAAATATAAGAATTCTAAATATTCATTTCAGGATCATTCGGTCTTTTTGACAAGCAGAAAACGGTATCATAAACTATTCATGCTAGAAAAAGACGACTATAAAGGCTGGTCTAAAGAACTAAAAGCAGCAGGATATGCAACAGATAGAAAATACCCTCAAAAGCTAATCAGCATTATAGAGCGTTATCAATTGTATAGATTTGATTCTCAAGTGTTGGGAAAAGAATCCAGAAATAATGATAGACACACAGTGGTAACCGGAGACACTCTTTATTCTTTATCTAAAAAATACAAGTTGTCTATAGATGAGTTAAAACAATTAAATGGTTTGGATTCTGATAATTTGTTTGTCGGCCAGGTTTTGTTTGTTAAACCAATGCCAAAAGATTACTAGTTATCTTTTTAATTATTACAAGTAATTTTTCATGATTAGCTTAAACTTTGTATACTGGTCCTCGCTCAGGTATTTCTGCATAGAATTTTGAAAATTCTCATCTACTTTCAAGTAAACTTGATGAATTTCTTTTTCTGAATAAGAGTTGTTTTCTATTTCAATTTTTGCTTTCTCTCTTGCCATAAATGCTCTCCATACCAAACTTTGTTGGTTGCCGTCTAAATCAAATTCCTGTGTTAGCCTATGCGTCTTTTCTTTAGCTATAACTTCTGGATTCGTTTCTTTATCTTGAGCCAGTGTATTTTGGGTGCCTAAAAACAGGGTCATTACTAACAAAGAAAGTTTAAGCAGTCTTTTCATGATTCATATATTCTATTAAGTATGGCCTAAAATAATGATTTTTATTTTATTCGAGCAAAAAAACAAAAGCACTAATCCAATTGGATTAGTGCTTTAAAAACTAACTAACTAATCTAACCAAATTATGACTTTTGCATTCCTTTTCCTTTATTCTTTTTAGGAGATTTTCCTTGTCTTTGTGCTTGAATCATTTCCCACTTTTCAAGCTGTTTATCATCCAGAATTTTTTTCATTTTTTGTTTCATTTCTAATTGTCTGTCCAAACGCTGATTCGCCATTTTTAATCGTTCTTCTTTGTTTGAGTTTTTTCCATTACCATCTTTTCTTTTTGCTTGACGAGTTTCTCTAAATGCTTGTCGTTCAATAGCATTTTCTAGATGTAATTTTTCAACCTCTTTTTGTTGAGCAACAGTTAAATCTAAAAGTAAAGTCGTTTTTTTAGTTTGTAACTGTGCCATTTCTTCTGGAGTAAAATCACTCATGCGTTGTCCTTTTTCCATTGGGTCACATCTTCGCTCCCCTTGTTTTTTGTTTTGAGCACTAACTTGTATAGTTACTAATGCCAATGCGATTAAAATTAATTTTTTCATTTTATTTAGGTTTTTTATAAATTGTTATTTGCTGTTAAGACTCTAATATTTTAACAAGGTTTAATTCGGATTTATATTTTAACGTCTAATTAACGTTTTGTGCTTTTTCAATCAATTTTAGTGTGGTCTCAAAAAGTGGTTTTGAATCCATTTTACTTTTTAACCAAGCATAAAAACTCATCACAAAGATATCTTCTCTTTTGGCTCCAATCCATTCAAAAGATTCTTCTACCTTATTATAAAAAGATTTCGTAGTAACTCTTTCTGGAAATTTGTAATAGTCCTCGACCAATCCTAAATACACAATGACGCGATCTTGTTTTATGTTCTTTAGGTAATGGTAATAATTTCTTTTAAAGCTTAATAATCTCGATTCAAAAAGATCTATTTGTTCTAATTCTAAATGTAATAGAATTTCAATAAGATTCTTTTTTATGGTCCATTCTATTCCTGCTTTATCAGAATACCATTTGTCTGTGTGATAAAACTTGGAAAAAATATGATGTGC
Organism: uncultured Flavobacteriaceae bacterium; assembly: GCA_964440415.1. Taxonomy (GTDB): domain Bacteria; phylum Bacteroidota; class Bacteroidia; order Flavobacteriales; family Flavobacteriaceae; genus Site-B1. Next base: position 834 of record CAYTSL010000206.1, on the reverse strand, counting down.
TTGTTTATATTCCTTTTTTTGAAAGTAGATCATGATCAGACTTAAATAGATGTCCAGTAATGATTCAATATCAGGATGTCTTTTTATGATGAATTTTTCAAGAACATTTATGGCCTTTTCCTGCTGATTACTGTAATTATAGTTAAGAGCTAGGAGTAAATTGTATTTTAATTTAAATGTATTGTAATATTTTTTTCGGTTTAGACGCATTTGCTCGTGCATGAGATGTAAATAGTCTAGTGACTTACTGAATTTTTTGTTTCTAAATAATGTGTTGGCTATTAAATATAGTACCTGGATATGATAGAAAGGCTGTTTGTTTATATCCTTATGTGTTGTTAATGTTTGATACGTTTTTATTAAAAATGATTCCGTTCTTAAATAATCATTGGTCGCAAAAGCTGAAATACTAATGATGGTTATTAATTGAAACAAGGACTTAAATGACATGGAATCTGAAGCGCTTATATTATGTTCATTTAAAGTGTTTGATAACATGGTTTCAAAATCCACAATGTCACCTTTATAGGTCATGCTTGTAATGACCGTCCTTATTTTTGAATATACAATATTGAGTTCTTCTTCCAGAAAGTGTTTTTTCTGATTATCCTTAAATGTTACGATGAGCTGGTTTAGGTCAACATCTGGATTTTTATGAGCATATTGAATTTTAGTATGATATATTTCATTCAAATAGGGAAATAGGAATTGCTCTATGGCTAAAACCTCTGCTTTATCTAATAATTTGTAAGCAACCTTATATTGACTTTTGAATAAGAATGTTCTTGATGCTAGAATGAGCTTTATGATCTGCATGTTTACAGAATTCTCTTC
>CAYTSL010000205.1:0-4072 GCA_964440415.1 uncultured Flavobacteriaceae bacterium | reverse complement strand
GCTCAAACAACTCTCTGTAATGGCCTTTTCTAGATCGTATGACTGGAGCAAGTATATTTATACGTTTTTGAGAGAAATTTTCAATAATAAGATCTTTAATTTGCTCATCATTATAGCTTACCATTTTTCCCCCAGTGTTATAGCTATAGGCATCACTTGCACGAGCATATAATAACCTTAAAAAATCGTAAATTTCTGTAATAGTGCCAACGGTTGATCTTGGAGATTTACTGGTGGTCTTTTGTTCTATGGCGATTACTGGAGACAGACCATCAATTTTATCTACATCTGGTCTCTCGAGACCACCTAAAAATTGTCTTGCATAGGCGGAAAATGTTTCGATGTAACGCCTTTGACCTTCTGCATAAATAGTATCAAAAGCAAGTGATGATTTCCCACTACCTGACAACCCTGTAATGACAACCAGTTTTTCCCTTGGAATAGTAACATCTATGTTCTTTAAATTATGAACACGTGCACCTTTTACTTCGATATTTTCTTCGAATTGGCTCATAAATACGCAAAGTTGCAAAGGTACATTATTTAAGCCTAAAAATAAAGATGAGTCCTATTGGATTACTATCAATTATGAAGAATGAATTAAGGTTTACCTTTTACATCTGTCAAATCTAATCCCATAAATAGCAGTTTGTGAAAAGTTGGTAATTGTGTACCACTTTCTGAAGTTATCCAATTTTCCCAGGATGCTTCCAATCCTTGAATTGGTATAATAGAGGTCCACATTTTAAAACTTTTTGGTCTATAATTTTGGTCTAATATCCAGAGGTAAGAATCTCCAGGGGTTGAACCTCCAGAGGTGTAAGTAACCAATAAGGATTCTTCTCCAGAATCTAAAGTAACTAATCGACGTTCTGTACCGTCATCAAAAACTTTAAAAGGGGCTACTAACCAAAAAGAATCATTATTAAAGTAGTTTAAGGCCTTATCAATCAAATTCTCTGCATGATCACCCTGTACTTGGAAATTATGGGCAAAAACTTTGCTATTACCAGGGTTATTTAAATTTAAATTTACTTTAAATTCTTTCCAATATACTGTGCATAAACCTTCATTTTTGTCCCATTTAAAATGATGGCGTCCTTTGAACGTCCATTCTAAATAATTAGTTTTTTTGTACGCCTCATAGTCTAAAGAATTTATCATGCGGGTAGCAAGAGAATCGGCTTGTGGACCCTCTATTCCAGATGGAAGATCCTCATTATACTTTAAATATAAAAACCCGTATAGCAATAAAGTGGGTAGTGTTATAAAAACTACCAAACCAGCAATTATTTTTATTGCTTTTTTTAGGTTCATATTAATTTATTAATGGCAAAAGCCAATGAATTTGCAGCTGTAGGATTATTTCTGAACCATAATTCCGGCTCAATAAGTTCCAATTCAGATACTGCTAATATACCATCATTATCTGTAAAAACATCAACCCTTGCATATATTGGGTGTTCAATACAAGCTTTAACAGTGTTTTCAGCAAATTCAATTTCAACATTAGAGGGAGTATATTCATAGACACTTCCACCAAAATCATCCTGGACTCTAAAGTCACCTTTTTTGGCAATTTTTAAAACAGCATGCGTGAACTTACCATCTATAATTATCATTGAAATTTCACCTTTTTTAATAATGTTGTATTGAAAAGGCTGTAACATCATGGCTTCTTTAGCAATTAACTCTTTAAAAACGTTTTCATGCTGAATTATATTGCTTTTATTCAATTTATAAGTGTGCCTTGCGGCACCAGAAATACAGGGTTTTAATACGGTTTCGTTCCAATCTAATTGGTTATAAAGTTCTTTTAGAGTGGTTGAAGAGCTTTGCTCGATAAAATGCGATTTAGCTATGTGAATGCCTTTTCGATTCAGATCTAAAAGGTAGTGCTTATCAATATTCCAGCGAATGATTCGTTCAGAATTTAGTAATATGGTTTGCGTTGACACACGAGACAACCAGGTTGAAAATTCTTGGAATCTATCAAAGTAATCCCAAGTTGTTCTAAACAAAATATATTTGGTGTCAGACCAGCTAAAATTCTCATCGTCCCAGGCTAATCTAATAACTTTCAGTCCAACATTTTTCAGAGCGTCAACTACCAGTTTATCTTCATAATATACATTATGCTTGTAAACACTTGAAGATGAATCTTTTAAATATCTTTTATCTGTAAGGACAACTATGTCAATCATCTTGAAATTAAATGTTTTAAAGCCTCTCTGCGACTTAAAGTAGACAAAGAGTTATTATTAACAAACTTAAGAACAGATTCTGGATTGACTTTAGCATATTCCCTTAAAGCCCAACCTATTGCTTTTTGAATAAAAAATTCTTTTGAGGTTGAATGTTTTATACATTCTCTAAAAAGGATGTCAGAACTTGTCTTTTCCTTATATCCTAGTTGAAACAGAATAGCACTTCTGATTAGCCACATATGGTCACTATTAGAAAAATTATTAATGACTTCTTCAGTTTTATTTGGGTGAATTAATAGGTAATTCCCTAAAATGTGCTTTGCAATAAAATCTACAGAATCCCAATGAGAATTTGTTGTTAAAAGATGCTTAATGAGTTTTATATCTTTCTGTAGGTAATTCTTTTTTAAAAATTTATCCATGATTTCCATGGCACAGTAGTGGAATTCTCTTTGAGGAAATTCGTAAAGTTTTTTTATTAAAATGCGGCAATATTGTAAAACTTCTTCTTTATGATTCCGAATAACTTCTTTTAGAATCGTTTTTCTATCAGGAGATTTGATACCATAAAACTCAAATTTATGTTTCATATAGGCCTCCATTGGAAGTTTATTTTCAGAACTTGAATGTTTTATGAAAGACTCTTGTAATGCAGTAATAAAATCCATAGTCATTTAAAATCCAATTGCCGTATCATCACCTCGTTTATCTGCACCACCTTCAAGGGATCCATTATCCAAGACTAAAATTCCGTCAACTTTTCCAATTATTGGAGAATAATCTTCATTAAGTTTATATCCTTTGTTTTCCAGCTCTTTTTTTACAGTTTCTTTAAAGGAATTAGGTTCCATTCTAATTTCATCTGGCAACCATTGATGGTGAAAACGAGGAGCATTAACCGCTTCCTGCATGGTCATTTTATATTCATGAATATTTAAAATGGTTTGTAGCACGCATGTGATAATAGTTGAGCCTCCTGGAGTACCAACACTCATTAAAAGGTTGCCTTTCTTTTCAACAATTGTTGGTGTCATTGAGCTAAGCATGCGCTTCTCTGGTTTTATACTATTAGCTTCAGCACCAATTAATCCAAACATATTTGGTTCGCCTGGTTTACTGGAAAAATCATCCATTTGGTTGTTTAAAAAGAAACCTAATTCTGCGCAATATAATTTTGAGCCATAAGCTCCATTTAATGTTGTAGTGGCGGAAATAGCGTTGCCAAATTGATCGATAATGGAGTAATGCGTTGTTTCATCACTTTCTATGATTTCAATGTTTCCATGACTGAGATCACTTGAGAGAGTTGCCTTATTGAATGAAAATAAATCCATTCTGTCTTTTAAATATTTTTTACTAATTAGATCATTTATTGGAATTGACACAAAATCAGGATCACCTAGATAATAACTTCGGTCTGCATAGGCTCTTCTTTCGGCTTCGGTGATAACCTGCATGGATTTAGCAGAATTATGACCAAAATCATCAAGATCATATGGTTCGATCATTTTCATTATTTGAGCTAAACAAACACCTCCACTAGAAGGAGGAGACATAGATATAACGGTGAGGTCATCATACTTAAATGTAATTGGTTCGCGCCATTTTGCTTCATACTTTTTTAAATCTTCCGCAGTAATTATTCCTCCGTTGTTTTGTATGTATTCAACCAATTTTTTTGCGGTTTCACCTTCATAGAATTCCGCTTTACCATTTTTCAGAATCCTTGATAGAGTTTCTGCCAAAGCAAAATATTTTATCGTGTCATTAGTTTTCCATTGATGTTCAAACTGAATGGAATCTTTATTGGCCTTAATGAATAAAGGTTGGTATTTTTTTAACCTGTTTTCCTGTTTTTTGGTTAC
>CAYTSL010000204.1:0-4076 GCA_964440415.1 uncultured Flavobacteriaceae bacterium | reverse complement strand
CTTTGTCTTACCGCATCGGCTGTTCCTTGAAACCATTCTCCGCTTGATATGGTTTGTTCAGCAGCTAAAACATCTACAAAAGCTTTACTAAAAAAACTAAAGTGATATGTGTTTTTAATATGCCTGTTTAGTGATGCTGAATTAAACATTGTTAAAACGTACATACGTTTTATGTCTGAATTAATACAGTTTGAGATAGGAATATCAACTAACCTATATTTTCCTGCAATAGGAACTGCTGGTTTTGACCGCTTCTCTGTTAAAGGATATAAACGAGAACCTTGTCCTCCTCCTAAAATAATTGCCAACACATCATTGTTCATCATAATTACTTAATTAAAGATTTATATAATTCTTCTACTTGTTTTGCTATTGCTATCCAGTCAAAATGTTCCTCGACTCGTTTCCTTCCTTTTATTGCCATAGAGTCTCTCAACTCTTTGTTGTTGATTACTTTGTTAACTCCATCAGCAAGGTCTCTGGCGAACTTATCTGGATTTGTTGGCTCAAAAGGCGCCACATTTTGTTGGGTAACAGGAACTAAAATACCTGTTTCCCCATCAACGACCACTTCCTTAATACCACCAACAGCACTCGCTACCACAGCAGTTTTACACGCCATTGCTTCAATATTTATAATGCCAAAAGGTTCATAAATAGATGGACAGCAGAATACATCTGCGTGAGAATAGAGTTGGATGACTTCTTCTTTTGGTAACATTTCATCAATCCAGATAATGTTATTACGAGTCTTTTTTACTTCATCAACACTGTCTTCCATCTCTTTAGCAATTTCAGGAGTATCTGGAGCTCCTGCACATAAAATAATTTGAGTATCAGGATCGATATATTTAATTGCATTTACAAGGTGAATTATTCCTTTTTGCCGAGTAATCCTACCTACAAAAAGCACATACGGCTTCGATTTGTCTATGCCATATCTTTCTAAAGTTGATGTTTCATCTGTAACAACATACTCTTCCAGATTAATACCATTATAGATAACTTTTACTTTTTTCTCATCAACATTAAAATATTTTAGAACATCTTCTTTGGTTTCTTCAGACACGGCAATTAGCGCATCTGCCATTTCAAGGGCGGTTTTTTCTATCCAAGATGACGCATCATATCCTTTTCCTAATTGCTCTCTTTTCCAAGGCCTTAAGGGTTCTAGTGAATGAGTTGTGATAACCAGAGGAATACCATAGCATAATTTTGCTACGATTCCTGCAAAATGAGCATACCATGTATGACAATGAACTACATCTGCATCAATTTCATCTGCATTCATGTGAATACAAGTACTCAACGTTTTTAAAACAGCTTTAAGTTTGTCGTTTGTATCATCAAACACCGGATTGTCATAAGGAAATCCTTTAACGGTTAAGTTACCATCTTTTTCATCCTGGTCTCCAAAACTTCTCACATCCATCTCCATTAATTTAGCCAATTCTGTAGCTAAATATTCCACATGTACGCCTGCTCCACCATAGACATAAGGTGGAAATTCTCTGGTATAAAAAAGTGCTTTCATAGTATCCTAAAAATAGTATATAAACTTACAAAATGTTTTAACTAAATGTAAGAAAAAGGACAACTTTTGAAGTATAAACAGTAATAATAAAAATATTAAGAAATTTAATATGTATATAGCTTAAAGAATGAATAAAATCTAGTCATTCAATTTTAGTACAGCCATAAAAGCTTCCTGCGGGATTTGCACATTTCCTACTTGACGCATACGCTTCTTCCCTTTCTTCTGCTTTTCCAATAACTTACGCTTACGGGTTATATCGCCACCATAACATTTAGCGGTAACATCTTTTCGAAGGGCTTTTATAGTTTCTCTGGAAATGATTTTAGCACCAATTGCTGCCTGAACAGGAATGTCAAATTGCTGACGAGGGATTAGTTGTCTTAATTTTTCACACATTTTTTTACCAATGCCATAGGCATTGTCAGCGTGAATTAGAGCAGAAAGCGCATCAACAGGTTGACTGTTTAATAAAATATCTACACGCACTAATTTTGATGGCTTCAATCCTATTGGATGATAATCAAAAGAAGCATATCCTTTTGAAACGGTTTTTAGTCTATCGTAAAAATCAAAAACAATTTCCGCTAAAGGCATATCGAAATTTAGTTCAACACGATCTTGAGTCAGATAGGTCTGGTTTGTAATTTGACCTCTTTTTTCTATACAAAGTGACATCACATTACCAACAAAATCTGCTTTAGTAATTATTGTGGCCTTAATGTAAGGCTCTTCAACCCTATCTAAACTGGAAGGGTCTGGCATATCAGAAGGATTGTTTACAATAATTATCTGGTCTGGATGTTTTCTGGTAAAAGCATGGTAAGACACATTGGGAACTGTTGTAATAACCGTCATGTCAAATTCACGCTCTAAACGTTCTTGAATAATTTCAAGGTGTAACATTCCTAAAAACCCACAACGAAAACCAAAACCTAGTGCAGCGGAACTTTCCGGTATATAAACCAGGGATGCATCATTAAGCTGCAATTTCTCCATGGAATTTCGGAGCTCTTCATAATCATCATTATCTACCGGATAAATACCAGCAAAGACCATTGGCTTAACATCTTCAAATCCCTCAATTGGATTAGTAGTTGGATTTTTAGCGTCTGTTATTGTATCGCCAACCTTTACTTCTTTAGCTTCTTTTATTCCTGTTATAAGATATCCAACATCACCGGCTTTTATCTCATCTCGCGGGAATTGTTTTAATCGCAAAGTTCCAACCTCATCTGCGTTATATGTTTTGCCTGTAGCAATAAATTTGACAAGTTGATTCTTTTTAATAGAACCATTGATAACCCTAAAAACCGTCTCTACTCCCCGAAATGGATTATAGACAGAGTCGAAAATCAAAGCCTGTAAAGGCTCATCAACATTTCCCTTTGGAGCGGGAATCCGATGGATAATTGCAGTTAGAATATCTTCAATTCCCAAACCATTTTTTGCACTTGCCGGAATGACATCAGAAGGGTCACAGCCCAATAGATCTACAATATCATCTGTTACTTCTTCAGGACTAGCGCTAGGCAGGTCGATTTTATTGAGTACAGGAATAATTTCTAAATCATTTTCTAAAGCGAGGTATAAATTAGAAATAGTTTGAGCCTGAATGCTTTGTGCAGCATCAACCACCAATAAAGCTCCTTCGCAAGCAGCTATGGAACGAGAGACCTCGTAACTAAAATCAACATGCCCAGGTGTATCAATAAGGTTTAAAACAAACTCTTCCCCTTTATAGGTGTAATCCATTTGTATGGCATGTGATTTAATAGTAATGCCCCGTTCTCTCTCCAAATCCATATTGTCCAGCAATTGATCCTGCTTCTCTCTTTCCGTGACAGAACCCGTAAAATCCAATAATCGGTCTGCCAGAGTACTCTTGCCATGATCAATGTGCGCAATAATGCAGAAATTCCTAATGTGCTTCATATAACTAAACAGCTATTGCTTTAGTCTGCAAATATAGTTGTTTTTTAAGACCAATTCACTTTTAATTATTTTACCTAAACACTTAAAAATTACGGTTTTACCGTAACTTAAATTGTCGTTTATCGAATAATTTTAGAATTAATTTGCGTATTAGCTTATAAATAATACTTTTAGTTTTTAACTTAATTAATCCCTTAAACTAAATAATCTTGAAAACCAGAGGACTATATCTGTTTTTTCTTTTGCCAATAACATTGTTTGCGCAAGAGTTTTCAATTTCAGGAACGGTCAAGGACAGCAATTCAAACACAATTGTTTATGCTAATGTTGTGGTGTTGAGGAAAACAGACTCAACCATTGTTTCGGGTGCAATAAGCAACGAAACGGGCAATTATAAAATTGAGAACTTACTTGCTAACGACTATATAATAAATGCCAGTTTTTTAGGATTTAAAACACAATCTCATAGTATTTCTTTACAAGAAAACAAGTACTTGAATTTCATCCTTAATGACGAGAATGAAGTTTTAGGAGAAGTTGAAATTATTGTTAAGAAGCCCACACTCAAAAGGGAGGTTGATAGGTTAGTATTTAATATTGAGAACAC
>CAYTSL010000203.1:1736-4080 GCA_964440415.1 uncultured Flavobacteriaceae bacterium | reverse complement strand
CATTAATATTTGAAATATCAAATACAACCAGATCAATAGAGCTATCTGCATACAGGAAGTTATTCTTAATTGAAATATCTACATTCCCAGGAAGTTTTATATAGGCAATTGCTTGAGGCGATTCTGGATTGGTGTTATCAATAACATGAATTCCCTGAAATTCATCGTTTACAAAAATGTAATCGTTATAAGCATAGATCTTACCAGCCTCATCTATATTTTGAGGACCAAGAACTTCTACCGAGTTCCTAAACTCTGCTTTACTCATTAATTCAGGAGTAGCCACAGTAATCATTTCATAATCTACTTGATCATTGTTACACGAAAAAAGTGTGACTAATAACATAGTGCATAGAATAGATTTTAAATTCATTTGATCAGTTTTTTATATAGATGCAAAACATATTAAAAGGTTGCCTATAAATTTTCGATTTTTTGAGGTTCATCACTAGCGTCACCTTCATTAAAACCAATTACTTCCTTATAAATTAAATAAATAGGGTGATAAACAAACGCAGCCGTAAAAAATACACCAACTCCACATAATAACAATCCCACAATTTGTGAGAGCAAAGACGCTACTATTAACAACCCAAAAGTGAGCAACCATTTTTTATTACCCAACGAAAAACTTGATTTTACAATGTCACCAACACTTAATTCCGGATTGAAAGCGAACATAAATGAAAAGTATGATAACGGAACTATAACATATATAAAAGGTAAGTAACATAATAGCATTGCCGGAATTGAGATTAAAATGCTAACAACCATTAAAACAAACACTTTACTAAGATATTCCCCTTTTAAAAAATAAAAGAAATCAGAAGTAGTAGTAGTTTCATTCATATCAAGTTTTTTCATGATTCTGAAAAATGCTGCATTTAGAGCCACCTGGGCAGCTCCCAAAACAAAAATTCCGACAATTACAAATAAGATATAAAGTACAGACATTCCTGCGAAAAAAGTATCTAAAGTTTCAGAATCATTGTACCCATTTTCTGCTTGTGCTATTAAAACTCCAATAAACGGCACATAAAAGATAATAATAAAAGGCAAGGCAACCACAAAAGTAAAAAGTTGCAATAAAAAGCCTTGAAGCCAGGTCTTTTTAAAAAGCTCAATAGATTCACTTAAAATAGTTCCAAAATCCAAGGCTTTGGCATCTCTTATTTTTTCCTGTATTTCTGAAATTGACATAATATGTGCTTTAGTTGATTAAGCATCAAATTTAACCAATAATTAAGACAAATCTTAAAAAATATAGAATCTGTCATTTTGTCACATAATTTAAATAAATTGTATCTTTGCACACTTATTGACTGAAAGTTATTTCAGAATTGAATATGGAAAAGATTATAGACGAAAAAAAACAAGGGAATACTCTTGAAATACCATATAAAAACGGTAATACACGCAAACTATTTATTGAAAGTTATGGTTGCGCCATGAATTTTAGCGATAGTGAAATTGTAGCATCCATTCTTTCCAAAGAGGGGTTTAATACCACACAAGTTCTTGAAGAAGCAGATCTGGTTCTCGTCAATACTTGCTCAATTAGAGATAAAGCTGAACAGACTGTTAGAAAGCGCTTACAAAAATATAATGCAGTTAAGCGCATTAACCCTGGAATGAAGGTTGGTGTTTTAGGCTGTATGGCAGAACGATTAAAAAGCAAATTCCTAGAAGAAGAAAAGATCGTCGACCTTGTTGTAGGTCCTGACGCTTATAAAGATCTACCCAACCTATTGAATGAAGTTGAAGATGGCAGAAATGCTGTAAACGTGGTACTTTCAAAAGATGAAACCTATGGCGATATTTCACCCGTCCGATTGAATAGTAATGGTGTAACAGCCTTGGTATCAATAACCAGAGGTTGTGATAATATGTGTACATTTTGTGTGGTACCTTTTACTCGAGGTAGAGAACGAAGCAGAGACCCTCAAAGTATAATTGCAGAAGTTAATGATCTATGGAGCAAAGGTTACAAAGAGATTACCTTGCTAGGACAAAATGTTGACAGTTTCCTTTGGTATGGTGGTGGATTGAAAAAAGATTTTGATAAAGCCAGCGATTTACAAAAGGCAACCGTTGTTGACTTTGCTCATCTGTTAGAATTATGTGCATTAGCACAACCAAAAATACGTATTCGGTTTTCGACATCCAATCCTCAAGATATGTCGTTGGATGTGATAAGAACTGTGTCTAAATACAACAATATTTGTAATTATATTCATTTGCCTGTTCAAAGCGGAAGCAATAGAATTTTAAAGGCTATGAATCGTCAACATACTCGCGAAGAGTATTTTGAATTGATTGACAACATCAAAAAAATTCTTCCAGA
>CAYTSL010000203.1:0-1636 GCA_964440415.1 uncultured Flavobacteriaceae bacterium | reverse complement strand
GGTAGTAGAAGTATTAATTGAGAAGGAATCTAAAAAATCATCAGAACATTGGTCTGGACGTAATGAGCATAATTCTGTTGTAGTGTTCCCTAAAGAGCATTATAAAGTTGGCAATTTTGTAAACGTAAAAACAACCCATTGTACAACTGCTACACTTATAGGTGAGGCAATTGGTTATTCTGAAAATAATTAAATAAAGACACTAGAAAAAAGAGCCAAGATCAAAGACGATTTTTGGGTCTAATTTTTAAAAAAAAATAAAAGGTCTTGACTCTAAAAGTCTTGATTCTTGAATCTAAAAAAATTATGGAATCAGTTCAGGCAATAAAACAACGTTTCGGAATTATAGGAAACGACACAGTATTAAACAGAGCAATAGAAAAAGCTATTCAGGTTGCACCTACAGATATTTCTATTCTAGTAACTGGAGAAAGTGGTGTTGGTAAAGAGTCTATTCCTAAAATAATCCACTCTCTTTCACACAGAAAACATGGTAAATACATTGCAGTAAACTGTGGTGCCATTCCTGAAGGAACCATAGATAGTGAATTATTTGGCCATGAAAAAGGTGCTTTTACTGGTGCAACACAAACACGTTCTGGTTATTTTGAAGTGGCTGATGGAGGAAGCATTTTCCTTGATGAAGTTGGTGAATTACCATTAACCACTCAAGTACGATTACTACGTGTATTAGAAAACGGTGAATTTATAAAAGTTGGATCCAGTAAAGTCCAAAAAACAAACGTACGCATAGTAGCAGCCACAAATATTAATTTATTTGAAGCCATTCAAAAGGGTAAATTCAGAGAAGATCTATACTACAGATTAAGTACGGTAGATATCAATCTTCCACCATTGCGAGATAGAAAAGAAGACATTCATTTACTTTTCAGGAAATTTGCTAGTGACTTTGCATTAAAATATAAAATGCCAACGGTAAAGTTAACAGACGATGCCATAAATTTAATTTTAAATTACAGGTGGAGTGGTAACATCCGTCAGCTTCGTAATGTCGCGGAACAAGTTTCTGTTTTAGAACAAAACAGGACGATTAACGCTAACACTTTAAGAAAGTATTTACCACATTCTAACCATAATTTACCTGCAGTTGTTAGTCATACTAAATCTGATAATGATTTTAGTAGTGAACGAGAAATACTTTACAAAGTACTATTCGATATGAAGGGTGATCTTAACGATCTTAAAAAACTGACCATGGAACTTATGAAAAGCGGTGATGTGAAGGATGTACAAAAGGAGAACGAAGGTTTGATACAAAAGATTTATGGTGAGAATGGTTCAGATAAACCAACGGAATCTGATGATATTGAAGTACTATCCATTCCAAAAGAAACGGAATCATCAGAAACGCAAATCATAGTACAACCTAATCAGGATAAATATCATTTTGCGGAAGAAGTTGAAGAAGAAGAAACCTTATCTTTACATGACAAGGAGCTGGAGTTAATTAAAAAATCACTAGAACGTCATCATGGTAAACGTAAGTTAGCTGCAGCAGAGTTAGGCATTAGTGAGCGTACACTTTATCGAAAAATTAAACAATACGATTTATAAATATCAAAAGGCAAATCATTGGTTAAATGAGAGTAGTAAAAAATATAGGAATTGTATTAAT
>CAYTSL010000202.1:0-4091 GCA_964440415.1 uncultured Flavobacteriaceae bacterium | reverse complement strand
GTGCCTTGAATAATTCCAATGTCTTTCAATTCTCTTAAATGTTGACTGATGGTCGCTTGTGCTAAACCCAATTCCTGAACCAAATCACTATTGATACATGCATTTGATTTTAGCAAAAACTGAACTATAGCAACCCTTGCAGGATGTGCAAAAGCTTTTGCATCCATGGCAATTGCGTTCTGTTGGTCTGAAAAAAGATCTCGTTTTGTTACTCCCATTTTACACTATTATATTGCAATATTACGATGGATATTTTAAACAACAAAACCAAATTTGATTTTTAACAGAAAAATTATAATCTTTTTTGATTGCGACAGTCAGTTCGAGTGGGATTTGGATGGTAGTAAAACGGACATTCAAATGCTGTATCGAGAACCAGTGTAAATAACTTCTCGATACAATTCCTCATACTTCAGAATCACTCGAAGTGATGTGATTCTCGATACTTTTTTCTAACAAAAAATCACTCGAAATGACGAATTAAAAACTATTTGTAGAAATTCATTTCATCCAAGTATTCCCAAACGTTTTCTGGCAACATTGGTCGAACATTTTTTCCTTCCTTTATGGATTTACGTATGAATGTAGATGACAATTCCATAATAGGAGAATTGACATGGTGAATTTTTGGATGTTCATCAAACTGGGTTTCTACCTTTCCTTCAGATAGTCGAGGATACACATAAATATCATGCAATTCTAATATTAACTGATAGTTTTTCCATTTATGGAAACTCTTCAAATTATCTTCTCCCATGATTAATGCAAACTCATGGTCTGGAAATTTTTCTTCTAAATGAACAAGTGTATTTATAGTATAATTGGGTTGAGGTAAGTTGAATTCAATATCACTCTGTCGCAATTTTGGATAATCCTTCACCGCTTGATAGACCATTTCCAGTCTTTGATGATCGTCAAGTAATGAATTCTTCTTTTTAAAAGGACTATGAGGTGTTACCACAAACCAAACCTGATCAAGATCACTGTATTCTGCAATGTGATTTGCTATGGTTAAGTGGCCAATATGAATGGGGTTAAAGGTCCCGAAAAACAGTCCAACCTTCATGGCTACTTTTCTTTTTTTTTAGTGTTCACAAATTCATCCACTCGTTTATAAGCTTCTGCAAGAGCCTTATCTAAATCATCATTTTCAATAACTAAATCAAACAAGGGAGCAGTGGCTAATTCAGCTGAAGCCTTTGCTATACGCATGTTTATTTTGTCAGAACTTTCTGTTTTACGTTTTTTTAATCTGATTTTAAGCTCATCAATACTAGGTGGTTTAATAAAAACTGCTAAAGTTTCTTCAGGAAATTTACGTTTGATTCGTAATCCGCCGGACACATCAATATCAAAAATAACGTGTTTCCCTTTTTTCCAGATACGCTCTACCTCTGTTTTTAATGTACCATAGAAATTATCTCTATAAACTTCTTCCCATTCTAGAAACTCATCTTTTTTGATTTTAGACTTAAATTCTTTTGCAGATAGAAAATAGTAGTCATTCCCATCAACTTCATCACCTCGTTGCTCTCTGGATGTTGCCGATACAGAGAACTCTAAATTAAGCTCCTTTTGTTTTAGTAAATACCTGACTATAGTTGTTTTACCGGAACCTGAAGGTGCAGAAAAAACAATTAATTTACCTTGATTTGATGTATTGTATTTAGTCACGAATAGTATTTAATGTTTCAATTGTTACGCTTTGACAAGCTCAGCGTAACTTATAGAACCTAATTGCCTTTTATCTATTTTCTATAATCTATACTCTTTTTTTAGAGTACGTTTAATAGTTGTTCTTTAATTTTCTCTAGTTCATCCTTCATTTGCACGACTAACTTTTGCATAGGTGCATAATTGCTTTTAGACCCAATAGTGTTGATCTCTCGTCCAATTTCTTGAGAAATGAATCCAAGTTTTTTACCGTTTGAATCATCAGAATTTAAAGTTTTAATAAAATAATCAAGATGATTATGAAGTCTTACCTTTTCTTCAGTTATATCAAATTTTTCAATGTAGAAAACCAATTCCTGTTCAAATCTATTTTCATCCACCTTTTCTTTCAATTCCTCTACTCCTTTGCGCAGACGATCACGAACTGCTTCAATGCGCTCTGGATCTATTTTTATCACTTTTTCAAGCAATACATCTATGTTCTTTATTCTATCATTAAAATCGGATTCCAATGATTTACCTTCATGAAGTCTATAATCAACCAACTGTTTAAGAGCTGAATCAATTTCAGCTTGAATCGTTTTCCACTCGTCTTCATTAATTTCTTCACGTTCTGTAGTAAGCGCATCTGGTAAACGAACTGCCATTTTTAGAAGCTCAGTTTCATCACCATCAACTACAGCTTTTAGCTGCTTGATATATTGATTAACAATAGTTTTATTAATTTGAGTAGAGGTGCCTTCTCCTGTCATTTCAACAAATAACGAAAAGTCTATTTTTCCTCTTGTTAGTGAATTTGCAATTTGCTTTCTAATGGTTAGTTCTTTCTCACGATACATGGATGGCATTCTCGCATTTAAGTCTAAACTTTTACTGTTTAAAGACTTAATTTCAATATTAATTTTCTTTGTTGGAAGTTGTATTACAGACTTCCCAAAGCCAGTCATAGATTGTATCATGCGTTGTTTTTTAATTTTATACCATTTACCCTTTAAATTGACTATGATAAAACCATCATTTTAAAGGGTAATTGGTGTTACGCAAAGGTAAACATTTTTAACACATTTTATTATACCATTTAAGCTTTGGATTTCCTATAAAAGAAAATGATGATTTTTTTCTTTGAGCGAAATAGAAAAATCAAGCATAACAATTTTTGTAAATTGCCAATCAAAAATTAACAGATGTTTTATAAAGAATTTGATATTAGATGGAGTGATTTAGATGCAAACAGGCACTTGGCAAATGCATCCTATTTAAACTTTATGAGTCATACCAGAATGGCATTTTTGGTGTCGCATGGTTTTAGTCAAGATGAAATGCATAAAAACAAAATTGGCCCTGTAGTTTTTTATGAGCATGTCTATTATTTTAAAGAGGCATTTCCTGGAAACCCAATTAAAGTAACTTTAGAAATAGGAGGTTTAAGTGAAAATGGAATGTTCTTTGAGTTCGTTCATAATTTTTACGACCATAAAGGAAAACATCTTTGCCATTGTGAAATGTTAGGAGCTTGGATAAATCTTGAAAAAAGAGAATTAACAAAATTGCCGCAAGATTTAATTGATGTGTTAGATAAACTAAACCACACGTCAGATTATAGAATTTTAACTAAAGAAGACACCAGACGATTTGGGAAAAAGCCAGTGGATTTGGCTTTAGAAAAATAACATTTATAATTTTTTCCTTAAATTTAAATTTAACTAACTATTAAATATCTTTAAATTATGGATGAAATGAACATTAATTGGCTGGCTCTTGTAGCAGCCGCAATCTTACCTCTTGTAACTGGGTTTTTATGGTATGGTCCACTTTTTGGTAAAGCATGGATGAAAGAATCTGGTATGACAGAAGAAAAAGCTAAAACCATGAATCCTGCTAAAACCTATGGTTTAGCTGTAGTTTTTGCCTTTCTAATTGCTTTTATGCTTTGGGCTTTTGTTATGACAGGTGGAGGTCCAGGAGAACCACATGGAACCGAACAATTTTTAACCTTTAAGCATGGAGCTTTTCATGGAACAATATTGGCTCTGTTTGTAGCACTTCCTCTATTAGCAACTAATGCTCTATTTGAAATGAAATCATTTAAATACGTAGCAATTAATGTTGGTTATTGGATTGTAACTATGGCCTTAATGGGAGGTATAATAAATGTTTGGGTTTAAAACCGAACAAAATTTTAATTAAAAGAGGCTAAACAGCCTCTTTTTCTATTTTAAAAGGATGATGCTGTTTAAAATCTTTTATTTGAACTCTTTTAATGAATGGCATCAGTAATTTATTAATAAAAGGTCTTTTAAGTTTTAAATAACAAGTTAATTCTGTAGGAACTGCTCCAATGGTTGTTTTAATTTCTGACGCTGTTCTACCTAAATTGATATAACTGACTTTTTTGTCTATGCCAATTCTGATATAGT
>CAYTSL010000201.1:0-4104 GCA_964440415.1 uncultured Flavobacteriaceae bacterium | reverse complement strand
CTTGAAGTGAAACACTTAAGATAAAGAAAGAAGCAAGGAAAAGTAGTTTCATGTATCTGATTTTATATGATACATGCTTAAATCGTGCCAAAATCAATAATAATTATGAATCTGATTTATTTATAAAAATACTCTCCATATTTGAGCTACCAAAAACGTAACTATAAATCCCATAATTACAGGTGCAATGGATGCTATTGTTGTCCACTTTACGCTTTTAGTTTCCTTATAAATCGTGTAAATAGTAGTACTGCAAGGATTATGCAGTAGACTAAATAACATTAAATTAACTGCTGTAAGCAAAGTCCATCCTCCAGCTCGTAAAATGTCGCCTGTGGCATTGACAGAATCCAATTCAAACATGACTCCTGTACCTTCACCACCAGACATTCCAGTTACTAAAACCGTTAACATCAAAATGGTTGGAATTACAATTTCGTTAGCCGGAATAGCGACAATGTAAGCCACCAAAATCACACCATTCAACCCTAAAAGCCATCCAAAACCATCCAATCCATGTATCAGCCAATACGCAATACTCTGGTCTCCAATCATAATGTTTGATATCAACCAAATAACAGCTCCCGCTGGTGCTGCAAATACGATTGCTCTCCATAAAACAATCAATGTTCTGTCGATTAACGATGTATATAATGTTTTCCAAAATCTTGGAGGTCTGTAAGGAGGCAATTCCAAGTTGAAAGTAGATACTTCTCCTTTAAGAACTGTTTTTGATAATGCCCAAGAACTAAAAAACATAAATGCCATACCTAAAATAGCAATACCAATTACAGCTCCCATTGAAACTAAACCAGATATTGATTTAGGAACTACAGCTCCAATAAATATAGAAGCAATTAATATTTGTGTTGGCCAACGACCATTACATAAAGAAAAATTGTTGGTTATAATAGCAATCAATCGTTCTCTTGGACTGTCAATAATTCTGGTGGCTATAACTCCTGCTGCATTGCATCCAAATCCCATACTCATAGTTAAGGCTTGTTTACCATGAGCACCTGCTTTTTTAAATAAGGCATCTAAATTAAAAGCCACTCTTGGTAAGTATCCAAAATCTTCTAAAAGGGTAAACAATGGAAAAAATATTGCCATTGGCGGTAACATAACTGCAATTACCCAAGCAACTGCTAAATACACACCATCTATTAAAAAACCATCTAACCACCAAGGCATTCCTATACTAGTAGCGCCACTTTTTAAAACCGGATGAATGGTTTCTAATAATAACTCTGCCAACAAACTAGAAGGATAATTGGCGCCAATTATGGTTAACCAAAGAACAAGCCCTAAAATGAAAAACATGATAGGAAAACCCAACGTTTTACTGGTGATAATTTTGTCAATTTTAGAATCCAACCTAAATCTTTTCTTGCCACTATCAGTATGTACCGAATTCTTTACAATTTCTGATGCATCGGCATATATTCCTTCAGTTAAATTATCATGAAAATCATCACCAATCTGCCATCGTAATTCATTCGATAATTCAAGAATATTATTTAAAGATTTTTTCGCCATACTTTATTGTTTACACCAATTCTCCAGATTCTAATGCTTCTATAATCCTTTTATCACCTTCTAATAACCTAAATGCAATCCATCTGCTATTAGGTATTTCTGGAAATTGCTTTTTTATTTTTGTACTTAATTTTTTGACAGCATTGTTAATGTTGTCTGGTATATTTTTTATTCTATGTGGTTTACAAACAATATTTCCGTTTGCAACTTCATTTACAGTTGTAATTAATTCAGGTATTCCTTGATTAAATCTGGCACTTGTTGGTACAACAGGTATCCCAAGGTCTCTGGCTAACGCTCTTTCATCAATTTCAATATTATTTCTTTTTGCTTCATCCATAAGGTTTAAACAAAGAACCGCTTTATCTGTAATTTCAAGAATTTGTAAGACTAAATTGAGGTTTCTTTCCAATCGGCTTGCATCAACAACAATTACTGTTACATCTGGTTTTCCAAATAGAATAAAATTTCTTGCAATTTCTTCATCTTGAGAGGTTGATAGTAACGAATAGGTTCCTGGTAAATCAACCAATTTGAATTTTTGAGAATTATACTCAAAAGCACCTTCAGCTCTTGTAACCGTTTTTCCTGGCCAGTTACCTGTATGTTGCCTCAATCCTGTAAAAGCATTGAAAACTGTACTTTTTCCAGTATTTGGGTTTCCAGCCAAGGCAACTACAAAGTCAGTGTTTTCAATATTTACGCCCAATTTTTTTAATCCTGACGCATTGTATTGTGGACATGCTTCACAAGCACTATTTGTTTTCTGCTCCTTCATATCACTGTTTTTTAATAAGTATTTTTGATGCTTGCTTATCACGTAAGGCAATAGAAGTTCCTTTAACTAAATAGGCTTTCGGGTTTTTTAGTGGACTGATTAAATCTATTTTAATTGGCGTTCCTTTTACAAATCCTAAATCTAAAAGCCTTCTTCTGGCATCTCCTCTACATTCTTTTGAAATTCCTAAAATGCTTGCTGTTTCATTTTCCCTCAAGCTTGACAATCGAACCATATCTTCTTCAACTACAACTTCTTTTTCGTAAACCTCAACCGTTAAATTTGAAGCCACCACAGGAGCTAAAATAAATTCCTCTCCTTCAGCATAAAAAACTATTCTTTTAGTGTTACTCTCAAGAACTCTGATTTGAGAACCAATGTGAATGTTCTCTGCCAAAATTTGTTTGTAAATCACATCGGGTTCATCTTCTATATGTGTAATTCTACCAACAGTATTTACAGGTAATGTTGCAAGAGAAACACCCTTAACTTCAGCCACTTCTCCATGATCGGTTGGTATAGGGTCTCCATGAGGATCGTACATTGGTTGACCTAACTGTGTTGCTAATAAATTAGTCTCCTCTTGGCTTAATTTATGTTCCATGTCTTCAGCCCTGTTATGCCATTCCAGCTTATCAAAACCAGTTTTTTCAGCTAAATATTTTTCCCATAATCTATGAACTCTAATTATTTTTAAAGCATAATCTCTTCCAGTTTTTGTCAAGCTTAAAACTTCTCCATCTTGTTCAATTAATTCATTGATGGACATTTCTTTAATGACATCTATTATCAAGCCGTCATTAAATTTTAAGCTTCTGGTTAAATTATTTATGGTTGCCTTTTTTTCTGAATTCTCATAATGGAACAATTGTTTTAAAATATCTTCAATGACTGTTTTTTTATTGACTTTTAAATTGTTATTGAATATCCAAAACCAACCTTTTGTTGGTCTGAATACAAAATAGCACAGGACCGATACAATTAAAAATAATACTAGATTATATATAGGATTGCTTAAATTCATTTTACACTTTTTAAGTACAGGTTTTCTGCTACATTTTCAGAAATCACCATTTCTTTTTCATTTATTTTAATTAGAATTGACTTATCGTAAGGTTCAATATTCAATATTTTAACGGTATCACCAATTTTGATTTTTCTTTTGTTTAGATACCTTAAAAATTCATCTGATGAATCTTTAACACTTAATAACTCACTTTGTTCATTTTCATTAAGAGATGAAAGCTTCACTTTATTTAACTTGTTGATATTTCCATCTTTGTCTGGAATTGGGTCTCCATGAGGGTCGTGAGATGGATACTCTAAAAATGCATCTAATTCGTTTGTTAATTTTTCCGATTTGATGTGTTCTAATTGTTCTGCGACATCATGAACTTCGTCCCATGAAAAATTAAGTTTGTTGACTAAAAACACTTCCCAAAGCCTGTGTTTTCTAATTACATTAGTTGCTGCCTTCACACCTTCTATAGTTAGTTTTACACCTTTATATTTTACATAATTAACTAAGTCCTTATCCGCTAATTTTTTAAGCATGTCTGTTACAGAAGACGCTTTAGTTTCCATTTTTTCTGCAATCCCATTTGTACTCACAGAAAAACTTCCATGGTTGCTTAAATGGTAAATAGTTTTTAAATAATTTTCTTCTGATAATGTAACCAAAACAGCTGTTTTATGGCTGCAAATATAGTTATTTTTACTTAAGGGTAAAAATATTTTTAGGCAAGTCTAAATATTATTGTTTTATTAAGGTAATACCCGTCATCCAA
>CAYTSL010000200.1:0-4124 GCA_964440415.1 uncultured Flavobacteriaceae bacterium | reverse complement strand
ATACTGCCAAATGAAGCTATAAAAAACAGACCAATTATATACTTCATTATCGTTGAGTAAATTTAATTAATTCCCTTCTGTAGGCAGTGAGTAATTTAGATTTAGAAATATAACCATAATATTTACCATTTTTTATGACTGGTAAATTCCAAGCTCCACTAGATTTGAATTTTTCCATGATATCATTCATGGTGTCATCTTCATAATTTATAATTCCTGCATCAGCATGCATTAAACTGGATGCATCTACAGAATCATATAGTGAAGAATCAAACATCATTCCTCTGATATCATCTAATCTAATCACTCCTAAAAACTCATCGTTTTTATTAACAACTGGGAAATGGTTTCGTGACGATTTTGCCACAGCATTTTTGAGTATTTCACCTAATTTCATTTCTGGATTAAGTTTAATAAAGTTTGTTTCAATGACTTTATCAATTTGCAACATCATTAATACATTTTTATCCTTATCATGAGTTATAAGCTCCCCACGTTGAGCAAGTTCAAGTGTGTAAATGGAATGCGATACATAATATTTTGTTATGGAAAAGGATATTGCAGATACAATCATTAAAGGAACAAATAAATCATAGCCTCCTGTTATTTCTGCAATTAAGAAAATAGCCGTTAGTGGTGCGTGCAATACACCAGCCATTAACCCCGTCATTCCAATAAGGGTGAAATTGGATTCTGATACTTGAAAATCTAAACCGATATTATTGATGATTTTAGCAAATGCATTACCTAATACATTTCCCATAACCAATGTTGGTATGAATAAACCGCCAACTCCTCCTGCTCCGAAAGTGGTGGTCATGGCAATGGCTTTAAATATCCCTATGCCTAGTAAAAGTCCAATTACTATCCAAATATTAGATAAATCTAAATTAAAAGGTGTGGTACCAATTGCTGCTAGATGGTCTCCTTTTAAAAGGTTATTCATGATGCCATAACCCTCACCGTAAAGTGGAGGAATAAAATATAACATGGTACCAATGGCTAAACCACCAATTAAAAGACGAATAGCTCTACTTTTAAATTGCTTGAAAAAGTTGGTGATGCCAAAAAACACTTTTGAAAAGTATACGGAAGCCAGTCCTGTTACAATCGCTAAAAGAATATAAAAAGCAATGTCATTAACTTCAAATTTATCTGTTAATTCAAATCGAAGTAAAACATCGGTTCCTAAAAACATATATGATGTCAATACTGCTGAAACAGATGCTAACAATAGTGGTACCAGCGAAGTGAAAGCGATATCCAAACTAAAAATTTCTACAGCAAAAATAATAGCTGCAATTGGAGCTTTAAACATAGATGCCATTGCTCCTGCAGAAGCACAACCAATTAAAAGCATACGTGTTTTAGTTTTCATATGAAATAAACGTGCTGCATTTGAACCTAGAGCAGAACCAACACTTACTGCGGGTCCTTGTAAACCTACTGACCCGCCAAAACCTGCAGTTAAAGGTGCGGTAATTAATGAGGCATAAATATTATATCTGGGTATAATACCATTGAGTTTAGAAATAGCATGTAATGTTGATGAAATTCCATGCCCAATATGCTTTTTTAACCAGGTTTGTTTAATGATGTATACGAGTAGTAACCCTATTATTGGGAAAATAAAATATAAGGCATGATGGTGATTTTTAAAAAAGTTTAATTCGAAAAGTTGTCGGATATAATGGGTTAAGTTTTTGAGTACTACCGTTCCCATACCTGCTAAAAAACCAATCAAAACACTAAGTATGTAAACAAATTGACGTTCTGAAATATGTTTGTATTTCCAGATTAAAAATTTGAGTAATAGACTTTTAGTCTTTGTTGGCATTAGTTAATGAGTTCGGTATGAAATTACTAAAAAAATAATGTGAAAGTAGGATTTAATATAATGTTTTTAAATAAAGTTTTAGTTTAATTCTTCCAATGTTATCAATAGTATTAAGTAAATCAATAATTAAATTAAGGCATAAATTGTTTTTGAACTTTATGATTCACCTTGTAAGTTTATTAATTGACGCCTGTAGGCTGTTAATAGTTTAGATTTTGAGATGAAACCATAATACATTCCGTTCTTTTTTACTGGTAAGTTCCATGCGCTACTATCTTGGAATTTTTTCATAATATCGGTCATTTTATCTTTATCTAAGTTTATGACTCTTGGTGGTTTTTGCATAACATCTGTAGCTACAACGTCTTGATA
This sequence comes from uncultured Flavobacteriaceae bacterium, assembly GCA_964440415.1. Taxonomy (GTDB): domain Bacteria; phylum Bacteroidota; class Bacteroidia; order Flavobacteriales; family Flavobacteriaceae; genus Site-B1. Next base: position 1,915 of record CAYTSL010000200.1, on the reverse strand, counting down.
TAGAGATTGATCAAACATTATGGGACGTAAATCATCCAAAAGAATAATACCTTGTAGTCTTTGGGTGTCTTTTTTTACAACAGGATAAATATTTCGCTTAGATTTCATTACTGCTTTTTGTATTATTTGCTCTAGAGTCATTTCTGGGCTTATGATAGTAAAATTAGTTTCAATAACCTTATCTATATTCATTAACGTTAAAACGGCATGATCTTTATCGTGTGTTATCAATTCACCTTTTCTACCTAATTCCATGTTGTAAACAGAATGTGGTTTGAAATATTTTGTAATACTATATGATATGGTAGCTGTAAGCATTAACGGGATAAAAAGTTCGTATCCGCCAGTAAGTTCTGCAATTAAGAAAATAGCGGTTAAGGGTGCGTGTAAAACGCCTGCTAATACACCTGCCATACCAACCAATGTAAAATTACTTTCTGAAATGGGTGAGCTAAATAAACCACAGTTATTTACTATTTTGGACATGCAAAAACCCATGATGCTTCCCATAAACAGGGTAGGAGCAAAAATACCACCAACACCACCTGCACCAAATGTTAGTGAGCTCGCAATTATTTTAAAAAGCATGAGTATTATTAAAAGTAAAACAACAACCCAAATGTTAGTTAAATCCATTTGAAATAAATTGTTCTCTAAAGCTTTTTCTGGGTTTCCAACAATTAAATTATTTATAACATCAAAACCTTCACCGTATAAAGGTGGAATAAAAAAAACGAGTATCCCTATACCAATTCCACCAACAATCAGTTTTTTAGTGGGCGATTTTAGTCTATCAAAAAATTTCTGAATTTTGTCATATACTTCAGTAAAATAAATAGAGACAAATGCAGCTACAATACCTAAAATGATATAAAATGGTGCGTCAGAAATGTAGAATTTGTCTTCAATTCTAAAGGGTAATAAAACATCGTCACCAAAGAAAAAATAGGATGTTAAAATAGCAGAAAGTGACGCTAACAAAAGCGGTAGCATGGACGCAATAGTTAAATCTAAACTTAATACTTCTATAGCAAAAATGATGGCAGCAATAGGCGCTTTAAAAATAGAGCTCATGGCACCAGCTGCGGCACAACCAATTAATAAATTTCTAGAGGTTTGGTTCATGTGGAACATCCTAGAAATGTTTGAACCTATTGCAGCTCCTGTTGCAACAGTAGGGCCTTCTAGTCCAACAGAACCGCCAAAACCAACCGTAATTGGTGCAGTTAAAATGGATCCAAACATTTGATGTGGCTTCATAATGCCTTTACGTTTGGAAATCGCATGAAGTGTCGAAGGAATACCATGATTTACTTTGTTTCTAATAATATATTTAATAATAAGATAAACAAGCGTAAGACCTAAAATGGGAAATAAAAAGTAGAATGCATGGTGGTAGTATTTTACTAATTTAGCCTCTAGTAAATGCTGAATAAAGTGGGTGAGGTTTTTTAAAACAACAGCACCCATACCCGAAGTAAAACCAATAATAATGCTTAATATATATACAAATTGCCTATGAGAGATATGTTTTGCTCTCCAGATTAAAATTTGTTTTAATATGGTTGGTTTTGGCATGATTAAATTTACTAAAAAACCCTACGAAAAGTAGGATTTAGTAATTATGATTTTAAATTAAGTTTTAGACTTAACTCTTTTAGTTGATCCTCATCAATAGGAGCAGGAGCGTCAATCATGACATCGCGACCCGAATTGTTTTTAGGAAACGCAATAAAATCCCTAATGGTTTCCTGTCCTCCTAAAATAGCAACCAACCTGTCTAATCCAAATGCAATACCACCATGTGGTGGTGCTCCATATTCAAAGGCATTCATTAAAAATCCAAACTGAGCTTTGGCCTCTTCTTTTGTAAATCCTAAATGGTCGAACATTAACGATTGAGTTTCCTTGTCAT
>CAYTSL010000199.1:0-4136 GCA_964440415.1 uncultured Flavobacteriaceae bacterium | reverse complement strand
TTAGCACCAAAAGTTAGACAAGAAATAAAACGATATTTAGTAGCTATTGGTCATAATAAGAAGGAATGATTTTAGTTAAGCACTTTTTCATAAGTAATAATCTATGATGAAATATTATAAATCCCATTTTATGTTTTCCAAAGGTCAGCAGAGTGGGATTTTTTTATTGGTACTGCTTATAGTTGGATTATTATGTGTTTACTTTTTTATCGATTTTTCTTCTAATGATATTCAAATAAATGATAAGGAATTATTAAAGTTTCAACAAGAAATAGATTCTCTTAAATTAGTTGAGATTGAAAATCGTAAACCCAAAATTTATCCATTCAACCCAAATTTTATAACAGATTATAAAGGTTATGCACTTGGAATGTCTAACCAAGAAATTGATAGATTATTACAATTCAGAAAACAGGATAAATGGATTAATTCTGCCAAACAGTTTCAACAAGTCACCAAAGTTTCAGATTCTTTATTTAATGTAATCTCACCTTACTTTAAATTCCCAGAATGGGTTACTAATCCAAAGCCTAAAAAATCCTTCACTTATCAAAATAATTATAATAAAACAGTTGCTCAAAAAATAGATTTAAACAAGGCAACAGCAGTTCAATTACAAAGAGTGAATGGGATTGGTGAAAAGCTGTCAGAGCGAATTATAAGATACCGAAACAAATTTGTTGGTGGCTTTATTGCAGATGTTCAACTTCAAGATGTGTATGGATTAACATCAGAAGTTATAGAAAGAGTAACGAACGAATTCACAGTTAAAACACCAAGAGTAATTCAAAAAATCAATTTAAACACAGCTACTACAGAAGAATTGGTAACAGTACAGTATATTGATTACGAAATTGCCTATAATATTATAGAACAAAGGACTTTAAGAGATGGATTCAAGTCTTTTGAAGAATTAACAAAAGTTAAGGATTTTCCTGTCAATAAAATTGAGATAATTAAATTATATTTGTTCCTCAATTAAATTCTCAAAATTTTACATAAATGAATTTCGATTATTCTGAAGAACAAAGGTTAATAGCTGCGTCTGCAAGGGACTTTGCAGAGCAGTATATTAGACCACATATTATGGAATGGGATGAAGCTCAAATATTTCCTGTAGATGTTTTTAAAAAAGCAGGAGAAATGGGATTTATGGGGATATTTATTCCAGAAGAATATGGAGGTTCAGGTTTAGGATATCACGAATACATTGCTATCATTGATGAAATATCTCAAGTAGATCCATCTATAGGATTATCTGTTGCAGCACATAATTCCCTCTGTTCAGGACATATTTATTATTTTGGTAGTGAAGAACAGAAACATAAGTGGTTGCCTAAATTGGCCACAGCAGAATGGATTGGAGCTTGGGGTTTAACAGAACATGGAACAGGTAGTGATGCTGGAAATATGAGTTGCACAGCCGTTAAAGATGGAGATTATTATGTTTTGAATGGTACAAAGAACTTTATAACACATGGTATAAGTGGCGATATAGCTGTTGTTATAGCACGTACAGGAGAAAAAGGTGATTCTAAAGGAATGACAGCTTTTGTTATTGAAAAAGGAACAGATGGTTTTTCAAGTGGTAAAAAAGAAGATAAATTAGGTATGCGAGCCAGTGAAACGGCAGAGTTAGTCTTTGATAACTGTAGAGTGCATAAAGATAATATTCTTGGTGAAGTAGGAGAAGGCTTTATACAGTCTTTAAAAGTATTAGATGGTGGCAGAATTTCTATAGGTGCGCTGTCTTTAGGCATTTCAAAAGGAGCTTATAAGGCCTCATTAAAATACTCAAAAGAAAGACACCAATTTGGTAAGCCAATTTCAAGTTTTCAAGGGATATCATTTAAATTGGCAGATATGGCAACCGAGATAGAGGCTTCAGAGTTATTATTACACAAAGCAGCTACAAAGAAAAATAAAGGAGAACGAATGACTACTTTGGGTGCTATGGCAAAAATGTTTGCTAGTGAAGCTTGTGTAAGAATATCAAATGAAGCAGTACAAATTCATGGAGGCTATGGTTATACCAAATTATATCCGGTAGAAAAATTTTATCGGGACTCTAAACTATGTACAATAGGCGAAGGAACTACCGAAATTCAAAAACTAGTAATTTCTAGGAATATCTTAAAATAATTTTATTAAAATTAATAGCTTATTATTTTTTAGTTCCTATATTTGCAGTCCGAAAATCTAAAAGAGAGGAGGTTAAAAGACTATGTTAATAATACCAATTAAAGAAGGAGAAAATATAGACAGAGCGCTAAAGCGTTTTAAAAGAAAGTTTGATAAAACTGGTAGGAAACGTCAGTTACAAACACGTAAGCAATTTTCAAAACCTTCAGTTGTACGTCGTGCTCAAATTCAAAAAGCCCAGTATATTCAAAAATTAAGAGATCAAGAAGATATTTAATTAAGATCAATAATATTTATAAAATTCCTGCCTTGGCAGGAATTTTTTTTGCTTCAAACTGATAAAACTTTTAAAAGTTTGTAACTTGGTGATTCAACTATTTCCAATGCCATTTAAATCCTTTACAGATTTCCTTTTATTAGAAAAAAATTATTCAATTCATACGGTAAATGCTTATAAAAACGATTTGGATGGGTTTTTAAATTTTATTAAGGAGGAATTCGATTCAGATTCAATTGATGATGTTAACTATCAGCAAATAAGGAGTTGGATTATTAAACTAGTTGAATCTGGTATATCAAATAGGACCGTAAACCGTAAAGTATCATCTCTTAATTCTTATTATAAATTTCTGTTAAGGATTGAGAAAATAGAAACTAACCCATTAGTAAAGCACAAGGCATTAAAGACTCCAAAAAAAATCCAAATACCGTTTTCTGAATCTGAAATTGAATCCGTTCTGGATGATTTGGATTTAGATGATTCATTTGAAGGACTAAGAAATAAGTTAATAATTGAGTTATTTTATTCAACGGGAATTAGAAGGATTGAACTGATACAATTAAAAGTAAATGATTTAGATATTAATAATAAAACTTTAAAAGTATTAGGTAAAAGAAAAAAAGAACGTATTATTCCTTTAATTAACCCGGTCATAAAAACAATTAAAAATTACAATTCAAAGCGACAAGAATTAAATTTAATTCAGAACCCTGATTTTTTCTTTTTAACGAAAAAAGGAGTTAAATTATATGAAACACTTGTTTACAGAATTATTAATGATTATTTTAGTAAGGCATCCAACAAAGTAAAAAAGAGTCCGCATATATTAAGACATACATTTGCAACTCATTTGCTTAATCAAGGAGCAGATTTAAATGCTGTTAAAGAATTGCTTGGTCATTCCAGTCTGGCTGCCACACAAGTTTATACTCATAATAGCATTAAAGAATTAAAAAAGGTTTACGCTAATACACATCCAAGAAATAAAAAGTAAGTTTTTAGTTTGAAACAATTGTCTAATTAATTAAAACAACGCTTATGCAAGTCAACACACAATCAGTCAATTTTAATGCCGATCAAAAATTAATTAATTTCATTCAAAATAGGTTAGATAAACTAGATAAATATTATGATAAGGTTATAAAAGCAGATGTTTATTTAAAATTAGACAACACAAATGGTAAAATCAATAAGATTTTTGAAGTAAGATTAAGTGTGCCTGGAGACAGTTTTGTCGTAAAAAAACAAAGTAAAACCTTTGAAGAAGGAACAGATTTAGCCATGGGAACCTTAGAAAGGCAACTTAGAAAAAGGAAAGAAAAAATTAGAAATTATTTGTAATTAAAAATTATCAAAAAATGTTTTGATTAAAAAAATAAATATTTACATTTGCAGTCCGTTAGAAATAGCGGGCTTTTTTTGAGCATTAAAGTCAAAAAAAGCCGATGTAGCTCAGCTGGCTAGAGCAGCTGATTTGTAATCAGCAGGTCGTGGGTTCGAGTCCCTCCATCGGCTCACGTTCTTTAATAGATAATAAAAATTTTCTTGGGGGAGATACTCAAGCGGCCAACGAGGACAGACTGTAAATCTGTTGACTACGTCTTCGCAGGTTCGAATCCTGCTCTCCCCACATTAAAATTTTGGATTTTTAAAAAAATTGCGGGAGTAGCTCAGTTGGTAGAGCGTCAGCCTTCCAAGCTGAATGTCGCCGGTT
>CAYTSL010000198.1:0-4160 GCA_964440415.1 uncultured Flavobacteriaceae bacterium | reverse complement strand
TTTAATATCTTGCTTCGCGATGTATGTTTTAATCTACGAATTGCTTTTTCTTTTATTTGTCTAACACGTTCACGAGTCAGGTCAAAGGTTTCACCAATTTCTTCAAGTGTCATTGGATGCTGATTCCCTAAACCAAAATACAAACGAATCACGTCTGCTTCCCTTGGTGTAAGTGTCTCTAATGCTCGTTCGATCTCAGTACGCAGTGATTCGTGTAATAAGTCTCTATCTGGATTTGGAGATTCTCCGCTATTTAGTACATCATAAAGGTTAGAATCTTCTCCTTCTACTAAAGGAGCATCCATACTTACGTGACGACCAGAGTTCTTCATAGACTCCTTGACATCATTGATGGTCATATCCAGCTCTTTTGCAATTTCTTCTGCACTTGGTGGGCGCTCATGTGATTGCTCTAGAAATGCAAAGGTCTTATTGATCTTATTGATTGAACCAATCTTATTCAAAGGTAAACGTACAATACGAGATTGTTCTGCTAATGCTTGTAAAATAGATTGACGAATCCACCAAACGGCATAGGATATAAATTTAAATCCACGAGTTTCATCAAAACGTTGCGCTGCTTTGATCAAACCTAAGTTACCTTCATTGATCAAATCCGGTAAAGTTAATCCTTGATTCTGGTATTGTTTAGCTACCGATACCACAAAACGCAAATTCGCTTTGGTCAATTTTTCCAAGGCGAGTTGGTCACCTGCCTTGATACGTTGAGCTAATTCTACTTCTTCATCTGCGGTGATCAGATCTACTTTACCAATTTCTTGCAAATACTTATCTAGCGAAGCGGTTTCTCTGTTAGTAACCTGCTTCGTAATTTTGAGTTGTCTCATTTAATGTTCTCCTGTAATATTTTGAGTGAATAATAGGTTCTATGTAGTTATACGCAGAATTGTTGCGAAATGTTACAAAATATTTATTTTTTTATATTTTTATCAAGCGTTCTGTATTCAGATTGAGCTCATCGATCGCCTCTTGAGAAAATTTAATATGCCCTCTGGTTGTGATCAAACTAAAACGATAGGACTTTAATTGGCTCAATGATTTTAAAAATAACCATTTTGATTTGAGAAGTCTTGGTTCTTCCGATTTTAGACTTAAATCGAATATATGCGTAGTTCCAACCTTTTCAGCCACAATATCAGGAGTAAAGGAGATGTCACTATCCTTTTTTTTATAGGATTTTGGAGTCTCATAACCGTCTATATCCGCTTTGATATTTTCAAAACCTAAATTTTCAAGATATTTAATAGATTGATTAAATTCACTAGCATACTTCACTTTGTCCTGTAAGATCATAGCTAGTAATGTAGTAATAATTAAGGAGAACACCTAATTTTAGTTCTGGACGCGTAATAGTTAAGTATTACTAATTTAAAAGTGCAATAGGTTTTAAGCAAAATCAAAAGGTTCATCAATCTGAATTCGCATACGAAGTTTGTTGATCTTTTGATGCATTTTATGGAAGAACAGGGTCCGATCTTTTTCACCAGCATTGACCAGTAATTTTGAATTGGCCATTTGTTTTTCAAAGAATCCGAACATAAGATCACAGGTTGGTTTATGCTCAATTTTAAAATAAGTTAAAACAGTGAATGGTTGGAAGAAGATCCTTTGATTAGCCGTTTGTACCATAATGGTATTGTTCAACGTGTGAAGATCAGTCTTATACAAATTATAAGCAGCTCCTTTATTGGAACCGATGAGGCTCTGCATGATGGTCTGCTTTTCAGTCTGGTTGATCACCTTTTCAATATCATCACAAATAAGTAACGCCGATTCCTTAGATAGTAATCGGGATTCGAAATAATAGAGAACCTGTTGCAGCGTACCAATAATGGTGTAATCATTCCATAGTTCGGTTATACTTATGTAATTATAAATATCGCCTAAAGTATAAACACTGTCTAACAAGGAATCTGGAATGGTCTTTCTGAATTCGTCAAAGGTTATTTTGCTTTTAGCCATTTCTGCGTCCACATCCTTGAGCCAAACATAGATCTTATAATGGGTTAAATAGGTGTCCTTGAGCGTATGAAAGAAAGGAATGTCCTTGGCGGAATAAGATATGGAGGCACTTTTTAGTTTAGTGAGGGGTTCAATATTTATTAGAGATTGCCTGAAATACAATTCCAACCCTTCCATATTATGAAAAGGTGGAGACAGATCAACCACAATACTTGTTTTACTGCCAACTTCATACAGTTTATTAAGGGAAACATTATAATGTCTTGCTAAAACAACACTTTCTTCTAATGATAAATTGGTCTTTAAATTAACCCGTCGGTAAGCCGCATCATAGCCTATATCAAGCACAGAAGCAATCTCCTCAATAAAAGATGTATTGTTTTGAGACTTTGCTTTTAGATATTTTATAAACTGTTCTTGCATTTATTGAAAATTACAAGTACAAAAAGCCTTATGGCTTGTATAATTTACAAAATATTCTTCAGAAAAACCACATTTTTTAAATACGATTATCAAATATTACAAAGTAGCTTTAGTATAAGAAAATAACTCGGTCATGTTAATTTTATTAATGCTACATATCATCCAAAGATTCAGAAAAGGAACCGAATTAACTATCGATCTAAATAAGATAGTAGATCAACTGGTAACAAAACTTAAATACGTCCTACCATTTCTTTTGATATCATTTACTAGTGGCGATTATAAGCCAGAAACATTAGAGACTATCCGATTTGATATTGTTAAGAAATCTAAAGTTCTTGGATTTATTGATCTTCAAAAACTAAATTCAAATGAAACAACAACCTATAGGATCCAGAGTGAAGTCAACACGAAATTTTTAATTGAATTTAAAGCAAGTAGTAAGGAAACCTATGTATATGAAAATGATACCCTTATTTACTCTTCTATATATAGAACGATAAACGATAGAGTAAAAGTAGATCAATCGCTGTCCTATAACCAAGGAAATTATTTCCTGAAACAAAAAAAAGGAAACCAGTTGTTGAATACAGGAGTGATCACCTGTAACCTGATCATCTTGTTCTTTGAGGAACCTACCAATATACATCAAGTGTATTGCGATAAATTGAACTTAAATCTTAAGATCCAAAGAATAGAACCAAACCGATATAAGATCACATTCCCTAATAAGAGTTATAACATTTTTAATTATGAAAAAGGGAAGTGCAACTTAATAGAAGCTGTCGGCTCTTTTTATAAAGTGAAACTAGTACCTAATTACAGGGCTTAAACCTGTAAAATTGAATAATTAATTTAAAAGTTATATAAAATGGAAACTGCAACAAATGTATATTATGTAATTGCTGCCGGTTTTATTGTTTACTTCATTATAAGTTATGCTTATAAAATTTTAAAAATCAGAAATATTGAAGAGGCCTTAGTAACTAGTAGAGGATTGCTATTAATAAATTTAAAGCATACAATAGGAATAGTTGTATTTGGATTGCTCTTCTTTTTAATTACTCCTGAATTCAGATATTTGATCACCACCTTTAAACAGCCTGAGTGGTATGTTGCTATTCTCAGTATATTAGTTTTAGTACTCTCTGGCTTACTGGCATATAGATCTGTACAGAAAAAAATTAAAGAGAAAGGCGGAAGATCTGCTTATACTTTTGATCAGGTAAGAAACTATTTTCCAATCCGAATGGTATTCTTGTTCTCTTACGAATTCTTTTTCAGAGGTGTGATCTTCTTCTCACTATTGCAGTTCTTCGATATTTATCTATCCATTCTGATCACGACTATTTTATATGTAGGGATCCATAGTTTTGACTCGAAAGCGGAAATACTGGGAGCAATTCCTTTTGGTGTCCTCTTGTGTTTCTTTAGTTATGCTACCAACAGTATTTGGATAGCTTTTATCATACATATGACCCTTTCCGGAGTCTATGAATTCAACATGTTTAAACATTTAACCCTCAAAAAAACAGCGTTATGAAAGCTTTATTAACAGGTGCAACAGGCTATATTGGTCATCAATTGGCCATGGAATTGGCAGAGCGGAATTTTATCGTGCATGCTCTGATAAGAGATCTGGACTCCGATAAGATCCCGAAACATGATAATATAATTCCTTTTAGAGGTGATATCTGTGATATAGGGTCCATAAAGAAAGCTGTTACAAATTGTGATTATGTATTTCATACAGC
>CAYTSL010000197.1:0-4180 GCA_964440415.1 uncultured Flavobacteriaceae bacterium | reverse complement strand
AGACCATATTTGGTGTTTTATAGTCTAAAGATAAATGTAATCTTATTTCATTGTACAAATTAATTGTCTTTTTTGCTGCTCTTTTTGCGTGTGCCACGTTTGTAAAGGTCTGGTCGAGATAAAACTCATCTTTTAAGATTCCGTTTACACGTTCAGCCATTGCGTTTACGTAACAAAGATTTTCCACAGTCATACTAATGTCTATTTTTTTTCTTTTAAGTATTTGTGTGTATACATTACTACAATATTGTATTCCTCGGTCTGAATGATGAATAAGTCCATTAATGTTTTTTGCTTGGTAAATTGCCTTATTAAGAGCTCTCACGCATCCTTTTAACTCAAGGCTATCACTTTAAGGTAATAACCAACTATTTTCCTAGAGTGCATATCAGTTATCAGTGCTAGGTAACAAAAACCTTTTACAGTTCTGATATATGTGATATCAGATACCCAAACCTGATTATATCTTTTAACTTCAATGTCCTTTATAATGTTATTATACTTATAAAAACGGTGATGCGAGTTAGTAGTTCTTGCACTGTATCTCTTTCTAAGAGTTAGCATTTTATGTTCTCTTCTGTAAACCACACCTTGTATAGATTCAATATATTTTCCTTGAGAATCTGTCATAGAATGATGTACTGTTGTTTCTCCGGTCATAATTGGTATTATTCGATCAATTAATTTTTGCATGCCCATCTTTCGGTCTTCTGGTTCTTTTAATTCTTTAAATTTTCCCCAAGCAATTACGCTCCTCCAATTACTCATATTTTCCATCACATCTACTTCAAAACAAACTTTCGGATTTTTACGCATCATATCTATTTTCATTCCTTCTTTAGTATGTCCGTAAATATAAGTACCATCATAAGCATAACTTACTGGCACAACATAAGTAGTATCATCTGTATGACATCCAATCCTTCCTAATTCTTGACTATGTAACAAATTTTCTATCTGGTTATTATTTAATTCTCCTAACATATTACTCTATTTTAGAGTTATATAAACAAAATAATTAGATCACTCCAGAACCCAAATGATTTATATCATTTCCAGTACAATAAATAGCATTTAACTTTGATAAAAATTAAACTTAACTAGTTATGGTTAAGGACTTTCCAAATCATTATGAAAACCTCGTAGCCCTTATGGGACAACTAGGAACCAAAATTCCAGCAACTATGGAGGGATTTGGTAGTTTACACAAAGCTAGTACAAAAGGAAGCTCACTAACTGCTAAAGCCAAGAAACTCAAAGAAAAGAATTCAGAATAGAAATTAAACTTTAAGTTATGAAATTTGTATATATAGCCACTTACCCTCCAAGAGAATGCGGTATTGGTACATTTACGAACAACTTGCTTAAATCAATGTTAAACAATAACAAAAGCCGAGAAAAGGAAAATGAAGGGTTTGTTGTAGCCTTAAGCGACCACGATATAACTTATAAATACCCTGAAGAAGTGAAACTCGTTATTAGGCATAATTATCAAAAAGATTATTTGGAAGCCGTAGAATACATAAATCTGAGTGGTGCTGATGTTTGTATCCTGCAACATGAATTTGGTATTTTTGGTGGACAGGACGGAAGTTTTGTTTTACCCTTATTGCTTCGACTGAAAATACCACTGATCGTTACCTTCCATTCCATACTGAAAACGCCCTCTGATAGCCAAATGAGAATTACACAGGAAATATGTGAAACGGCAGACAAAGTAGTGGTTATGAGCCGAAAAGCTATCGAGTTTTTGGTTGAGATTTTCAATGTGCCAAAAGAAAAAATAGTGCTGTTTGAACATGGTGTACCAGAAATTCATTTTAACCCTGAAAAGTGTAGGAAAGAATTTAAACTTGAGAAAAGAAAGGTGTTGCTTACGTTTGGTTTTTTAGGCCGTAACAAAGGTATAGAAACAGTTATTCAAGCACTTCCCGCAATTGTTGAAGAACATCCAGAAGTTCTCTATATTGTTTTGGGTAAAACCCATCCCAATGTTTTGCGTGAATCCGGAGAAGAATATCGGATTTCTCTTATGCGTCTCGCAAAAAAACTCAATGTGCAAAAGAATGTAGTATTTCTAAACAAATTCCTAGACGAACAAGATTTGTTTAAGTACCTATATGCTTGTGATATTTATATTACACCCTATTTAAATGAGGCCCAAATAACCAGTGGAACCCTCTCGTATGCGTTAGGTATTGGTGCAGGCGTTATTTCTACTCCTTATTGGCATGCTGCAGAATTATTAGCCGAAGGAAGAGGAAGATTCTTTGATTTTGGAGATTACAAGGGGCTTTCAACAATATTGACAGATCTCTTTGAAAAGCCTGATGAATTAAAAGCAATGAAACAGCTTGCCTACGAATATGGATTAGGTATCACCTGGGCAAAAACAGGTGAGAAATACCTAAAGGCTGCTGAAGATATCATGAAAGAGGAACACAAAGAGATTGAAAAAGTCGATAGTGAGCTGGATCTCCTGCATATGCCACCTTTCTCACTCGACCATATCAACAGATTGACAGATGATACAGGTATTCTTCAACATGCAAAATTTAGTATTCCTAATTTAAAGGAAGGTTACTGTATGGATGATAATGCCAGAGCATTGTTGATGGTGACGATGTACTATAAGCAAATGAAAAATAAACCCGCACTTGAATTGACAACCATCTATTTGAGTTATATTCATTGCATGCAAAATCCTGATGGAACTTTCCGCAACTTTTTAAGTTTTAGTCGTGAATTTCTGGATGAGCTAGGTTCCGAGGATTCTTTTGCCCGTACCATTTGGGCACTTGGTTTTTTGCTGGGTAATGCGCCTAACGATTCCTTTTACCGGTCAGCCAAACAGATATTTTTTAATGCCACACCCAATTTTGATAAATTAAAATCTATCCGAAGTATTGCTAATACCATTATTGGTATCAGCTATTATTTGAAAAGTGAGCCTACGGATGAAAATATGATAGGGGAATTGCGCCATCTTGTCGATATCCTGCAACAACATTATTATGAAAATAGCACGCCCGACTGGCAATGGTTTGAACAGGTACTGGCTTATGATAATGGTCTTTTACCTTTGGCTCTTTTACATGCTGCTGAAATACTGAACGATGAAAAAATAAAAAATACTGCTATTGAATCTATGAATTTTCTAACGAAAGTGACTTTGAAGGACAATTTCTTATCAGTAATAGGGAATGAAAATTGGTATAGAAAAGATGGTGTACGATCTGTTTTTTCACAGCAACCTGTTGATGCTATGGCAATGGTTTTAATGTATCAACAGGCTTTTCATTTAACTAAAGATAAAGCGTATATAAATAAACTGTATACTTGCTTTTTATGGTTTATAGGCGAAAATGATTTGGGTTTAAATCTGTACGATTTTGAAACTAAAGGATGCTTCGATGGCTTCGATAAAAACGGTATAAACCATAATCAGGGAGCAGAAAGTACGCTGGCCTATTTGATTTCACATCTAACCGTTTTGCAGGCATATGAAGAATTTAATAAAGCCAATTATACAGACCCTGAGTCTATTAATTCATTCAACAGTTCCCTTAATTTGACAGTGGCATAGGTGGATGCATAATCAGACATGGCAAAAGGTATAATAAGGTTCTCATTTTGGATCATCGATCCAGTGGAATAGACAACATTAGGTACGTATCCTTCCCGCTCTTCTTCATTCGGAGACAATAAGGGATAATTTAGTCTTCCAATTTCAATTTCCGGATTTTGTAGATCAAATAACGATGCTCCAATCGAATATTCTCGCATGGGGCCCTACACCATGTGTAATAACTAGCCATCATTTATCTGTTTCAATAGGAGAACCACAGTTACCAATTTGTGTTAATTCCCAATGAAATCCAAGTTCCAACGTATAAATTAACCTTAATTCTCTCTTTTGTTCTTTCTGATTAAATACTATAAAATTATTAAATTGTAAACTTAAGCCGTATAAAATTAATTGCTAATGCAAGCCTACTTACAAAAGTCCTCGCGGACTTTCTATCTATAATTTATTTACTAACTTTAGTGCTTAAACCACGCAACTAACTATCAAATGCAATTTGTCCAATAGGAACTTAATAAATTAGTAATCGCCAAACTAGTGTATTATAATTTAAAAAATAAACATATGAAAGTACCTGTTATCCGAAAAAATGTA
>CAYTSL010000196.1:0-4187 GCA_964440415.1 uncultured Flavobacteriaceae bacterium | reverse complement strand
TATTGGGAAGGAGAACTTAAAGCCAAAAGAAAAGATGGATCAGAGTTTGATGTTCAGGTATCTGCAGCAATGGTTAACGATGGGGATGGAAATCCGGTTGGATTAATGTCATCATCTGTTGATATTACCAAGAACAAGCAGATAGAAAAAGAGCTCGTGTCCAGTAATCTTGAATTAAACAGAAGTAGTAAGAGATATAAAGGATTTATTTCCGCTTCTAATACAGGTGCATGGGAATTTGACAATGATAGAGAATACCTTTGGTGTAGTCCCGAATATTTCACAATGCTGGGTCGTAATGTAGATGATTACAATCTTACAGGAGCACTTAATCTTGACGAAACCTGGGTTAATCTACTCCACCCAGAAGATAGAGAGAGGTCAAGTAAAAAGTTTGCCGATTATCTATCTGGCGGTTCCATTGGAATGTATGAAAACTATTTTAGAATGCAACACACGGATGGAAGCTGGGTTTGGATTTGGTCGAGAGGCAGTACAATAAGAGACGAAAACGGGAATTTAACTGTAACAATCGGTACTCATATTGATATTACAGAACGAAAAATAGCTGAAGAAACTCTCAAAGAAAGTGAAGAGAAGTATCGTACCCTTTTTGAACAATCAATGATTGGAATTGGAATGTCAAGAGGGAATGAGGTTGTATTTGTAAATAAGGCATTGTTGAAAATATGGAAGTACGACAGCCTTGAGGAATATAAAAAAGTTTCATTGATAGATCATATTGCTCCAGAATATCAAGAAATGCTCAAGAACAGAATAAAGGAAGGTTTATCTAATAAAGGAAAAAACTTGCCATCTGAATATCAGTACGATATTTTATGCAAGGATGGAGAAATTAAGACCGTAAGAGGTCATACTAGTTATATGCAAATTGGAGGTGAGGTATATGCTCAAACCATTGTAAAGGACGTTACTAAAAGTGTGAATCAAGAAAAAGAACTTATATCAGCTAAAAATATATTAGAAGAAAGTAAGATTAAATTTGAAATACTTTCAAACGTTTCTTTTGAAGGTATAGTAATTCATGAAAATGGAGTTCCTGTTGATTTGAATAATTCCTTTCCAGAAATGTTTGGCTATACCAAAGATGAGGTCTTACAAGAAGACTTGAGTAAGCTTGTTATCAGGAAAGACTTTCACAATCTTGTTCTTGAGAATATTAAAAACGAACATAAGCTTCCTTATGAAGTTATTGGCATTAAAAAAGATGGAACAGAATTCCCTATTGAGATAGAAGGAAAAACATACATAAGTAAAGAGAATAAAAAATTAAGAGTAACAGCGGTTAGAGATGTTACAGAACGTAAAAAAGCGGAAGAAAATATTAAACAAACATTATCACAACTTAACTTGGCAGTTGATACAGCAAAATTGGGTGTTTGGACTCATAATATTGAAACCGGTAGATTGATATGGAATAGCGAACTCTTTGAAATGTTCGGAATAGCTCCATCTGAATTTGATTATTCCGTCGATATGCCTTTAAAACTGGTACATCCGGAAGATTTAGAGTATGTGAAGGAACAACAGGGAAAGGTTTTTCAAAATGAATCAGTTTCTGGTTTTGATTTCAGAATCATTCGTCCTAATAAAGAAGTGAGGTATATTTATGCGACGGTTACTCCAATATTTGATGAAGAAGAAAATTTAACTAAAATTATAGGGATTAACCTTGATGTAACAGAACGTAAAAAAGCGAAAGAAAAAATAGAGCAAGCTAATTTAGAATTGATCGATGCGGTTTCTTCATTAAATGAATTGAAAAAACAATTAGAAGATCAAAACGTGTATCTAAAAGATGAGCTAGGTCTGGTGTTTAATTTCGAAGAAATGGTATATGGTAGTGCCATCTTTGGTGAAGTTTTAACAGATTTAGAAAGGGTGGCACCTACAGATGCAACCGTACTTATTTTGGGAGAGTCTGGTACTGGTAAAGAACTTTTGGCAAGAGCACTTCATAATTTAAGTTTAAGAAAAAACGAACCTTTTATTAAAGTCAATTGTTCTGCTATACCTACTGAGTTGATTGAAAGCGAGCTATTTGGTCATAAAAAAGGGGCGTTTACTGGAGCAGTTTCTGATAAGGTTGGTAAATTTGAATTGGCAGAAGGAGGGACTCTGTTTTTAGATGAAATTGGAGACTTGCCTTTAGCCATGCAACCTAAATTATTACGTTTTCTTCAAGAAGGGGAAATGGAAGTAGTAGGAGGCACTGTGACACGATCATTGGATGTAAGAATAGTTGCTGCTACCAATAAAGACTTGAAGACAGAGGTGGAAAAATCACAATTCAGAGAAGATCTTTATTTCCGATTAAATGTATTTCCAATAGAAGCTCCAGCCTTAAGAAAAAGAAAAGAGGATATTCCATTACTAGTGGAACATTTTGTGGACAAGTTTGGGAAGAAATACCGAAAAAACATAAAATATATTTCAGACTCGGCAATGCAAGATATGAGAGTTTACAATTGGCCTGGAAATATCAGAGAGTTAGAAAATTTAGTGGAAAGATCTGTTATACTTTCAGATAGTGAAACTTTAATTTTTCCAGGATTTGGTTCTGAAAACAGTAAAAGGACCAAAATTAATTCAGGCACTAATTTGACTTTGAATGATGTACAAAGAAATCATATACTTTCGGTTTTAGAAAAAACAAATTGGAAAGTAGGTGGACCAGATGGTGCAGCTCTAATTCTGGATATTAAACCTAGTACCTTTAGGGATAAAATGAAAAAATTAGGTATAAAAAGACCTAATTAACAACAACGGTATTCCGTGGAGTGTCGTTAAAATCCTCTTGCTAGACACGGTATATCGCGTGTATCTTATTTTAACCGCCTTCAATATTATTTTATAAAACACTTATATTCAGTTAAATAGAGTCTTATGTGAAACTTCTTTTAAGGTTTGGCACAGGTATTGGCATGTTGTTTTTAAACACATTAATAATGTTGACCAAGATAAGTTTTAAAAAATCAAAGTTCTGGATTGATTCCTTTGGTTTACTTAATTGTAAACATTTTAATCGTGATATGAATTGGAGATTAGATAAAGACGAAGTAGAAAAATACATATTAGCTATTCTAACTTTGGCAGCCGATAAACCTAGATCTATAATAATCGATTTCAGAGATGTTCGTGGGACTTACACAATACTAGCCGCACGTTTATTTGCAAAGGATCCAAGCGTTAATAAACTTATCATTTCAGAAGCATTTATTGTTAACTCTATAGCAATTAGGTTATTAGTAAATGCATATAAAAGAATTTACGAACCATTAATTCCATTTAAGATATTTAGTAACATTAAGGATGCGCAGAAATATTCTATTAAACAAATAGAATTAGCTATGGATTCTAGAAAAAATAATAATTATGAAGTTAAATCCCCAAATCTAATAATATGAGTTTAGGGTTGGTTAATAGCATTTCCACAAATTAGTTGTCATTAGTATCCCTAAAAGACAACGTGGACAAGGTTCGAGGGTGCTTTGAAGCGGCAAAGCACCCAAAAGCCGTAACCAGAAAATATAATATTCAAGAGTTTATGGCAGGAATTATTCTTGAATTTTAAAAATAGTAATCCCAAAATCCCTGCTAGATTAAAATTCCCGTAAAACGATTCTTATGTTTTACGTTTTAAATCCCGGAAAGAGCGCATTGAGTTCAATGCGCTCTTTTAATTTATATTACCACAAGCCTGTTAAAAATTAGTTGATTTTGGTTTGAATAACTGTTAACTTGTTGTCTTAATTTTTTAGGGTAATAATCATGCAAAAAGTTGTACAAGTAATTGTTATAAGTATACTCATTTCTGTGTCTTGCTTTGGGCAAACAGGTAAAGTGTTTGACCAATTGTCTCATACCAGTAAAATTCTAAAAGGAGAACGAAATTTCGCCATTTACTTGCCGCCAGATTACGAATCTTCGCAGCGTAGTTATCCTGTATTGTATTTGTTACATGGTTCTGGCGATGATCAAACTGGTTGGGTACAATTTGGTGAAGTATTGCACATCACTGACAAAGCTATAAAAGAAGGTAAAGCAACACCCATGATAATTGTGATGCCTGATGCCAAAACGAATAGATTAGGTTATTTTAATGATATACGAGGCGATTGGAATTATGAAGATTATTTCTTTAATGAGCTCATGCCTTATGTTGA
>CAYTSL010000195.1:0-4202 GCA_964440415.1 uncultured Flavobacteriaceae bacterium | reverse complement strand
AATTCTTCAAATCAGTCAAATGAATCAAATGAAAAGCCTTTAATTAGATTAAGTTATGATTCACCAATTGGATTACATAGACAAATTGTTCTGGGAGCAGATAACAATGCTTCATTGGGATTTGACCTAGGTTATGACGCATTAATGGCAGATGTCAATAAGGAAGATATGTATTGGGCCTTTGATCAAGGACGATTAGTTATTCAAGGTGTAAACGAAATTATTGATGGGCAGGAATACCCTTTAGGTTTAGTTATTAAAGAGACCGGAATGGCACGAATAAAAATTGAAGATTTAGAAAATATAGAACAGGATACTAAAATTTATATTCGTGATTCAGAATTAGTAGAGCAATTTGAAATTACAACAGAACCTTTTGTAGTTCATTTAGAGCCAGGAACTTATAATAATAGGTATAGCCTTGTTTTTATGCGTCAAACAGAAACAGAATCCGATTCTGATGAAGATTTGACAATAGAAGATGAAAATTTTGTTATTTATTATAATTCGGAACCTTCTGAGTTGACTATCAAAAGCGGTTCAGATACTGATATTTTAGATGTCACCTTGTATAATATGGTTGGTCAAAAAATACGATCACTAGATTTTTCATCCGGCAATACAATTACTCTACATACGAGTACTGGTGTTTATATTTTAAGTATTGAAACAACATCTGGTTTTATAAATAAAAAGATTATAATACATTAAAGAAATACTTTAATTCTCCAATCGTGGTACTTTTTTAATGCCGATGGGCTTTCCTTAATTCTTCACAAAATCTTAAATTGATACTAAAAAAAATGGTACAGCTATTTTTTTTAGTATTTTTATAGAAGCCTCATATCTTTCAAATATTTAAAACTTAAAAAAATTAAGATATGCCTGTATACCAGTTAGAAATTAATAACCAAACATTTAATGTGGAGGCTGACAGTGATACTCCTTTAATGTGGGTTTTAAGAGACCAATTAGATTTAGTAGGAACAAAATATGGCTGTGGAATTGGTCAATGCGGCTCATGTACGGTCCATATTGATGGAATTGCAACAAAAAGTTGTTTGTTACAAGTTTCCCAACTTCAGGGGATGAAAATAACAACTATTGAAGGACTTTCAACTGATGGTCTACATCCAGTTCAGGAAGCTTGGAAAGAAATTGATGTGCCACAATGTGGCTATTGTCAAACTGGTCAAATTATGACAGCTTCTTCATTTCTTAAAAATAATCCAGATCCAACGGATTCTGAAATTAGAAATGCCATGCAAACAAATATTTGTAGATGCGCAACATATAATAGCATTGAAAAAGCAGTTAAAGTAGCAGCTAAAAAATTAAGTTAAACTGTAAATCGGTATCAAATGAAAACTTCCAAAAAAATAAATAAAAGTAGAAGGGATTTTTTAAGAACTTCTGTATTAGCAAGTGGTGGTATGATCATTGGATTTAACTTATTCAATGCCTGTAAACCAGATATAAAACCTCCAGTAGATTTAAGCCTGTTAGATTATAATGATTTTAATGCCTTCATTAAAATATCTGATGATGGTAAAGTCACTATCTTTTCACCAAATCCAGAAATTGGTCAAGGCGTAAAAACATCTATGCCAATGCTTATTGCAGAAGAGCTTGATGTAGCTTGGAAAGACGTTAACGTGGTCCAAGGTGTATTGGATACAAAGAATTATACAAGACAGGTTGCTGGTGGAAGCCAATCAATTAGACAAGGTTGGGAGCCATTGCGACAAACCGGAGCAACTGCAAGGCAAATGTTAGTGAATGCAGCTGCAGCAAGATGGAATGTAGATCCATCAGAGTGTACAACAAAAGAAGGAGTTATTAAAAACTCAAATGGAGATAAACTTGGTTATGGTGAGCTTGTAAAAGAAGCAGCTATGTTAGAAGTTCCGGAGAACGTCACACTTAAGGACCCAAAGGATTTTACCATTATAGGTCAAGATATAAGCAACGTTGATGTCGATGAAATAATAACTGGAAAACCTTTATTCGGATTGGACTACAAGGTTGATGGAATGCTTTATGCTTCTGTAATGAGGCCACCAGCCTTTGGACAGAAACTGACTTCTTTTGATGACTCTAATACTAGATCGGTGAATGGAGTACAAGATGTTATAAAATTCGGTGATAAGATTGCTGTTTTGGCAACCAGTACATGGTCAGCAATGAAAGGAAAAAATGCATTAAAGGTAGTATGGGCTGAAGATTCTAAACCTGAAGACACTGCATTTCATGATGAAAAATTATTAGGCCTATTAGATGGAAATTCTTTTGAAACATTAAGAAAAGACGGTGATGTTAAAAATGCTTTTTCAGAGGCCGATTTCGTTTTAGAACGAACATACGAATCTCCTTTTTTACCTCATAACTGCTTGGAGCCAATGAATTTCTTTGCTAATGTAACGGCTGATAAAATTGATCTAGTTGGACCTATTCAGACTCCTGCTGGTACAGCATATGGTGTTGCACAAATGCTGGGAAGAGACGCGAGCGAAGTGAGTCTTCAAATGACCAGGATGGGTGGTGGATTTGGAAGACGCCTCTATGGTGATTTTGCTATGGAAGCAGCAGAGGTTTCTCATCTGGCTAAAAAACCTGTTCAAGTAGTTTTTTCTCGTGAAGATGACATGACTGATGGAATTTATAGACCCGCTATAAAGTATAGAATTGCCGCATCAATTAAAGACGGAAAATTGACTGGGTATCATTTAAAAGAAGCGGCGATCAATAGTAATATGTATGGATTAATTCCAAATTTCTTTCCTGCTGGAGCTGTAGAAAATTATCAAGTGGATGTGGCTAAATATAAAAGTAATATTACCACGGGAGCTTGGAGAGCACCTTATACTAATTTTTTAGCTTCTGCAGAACAAAGTTTCTTTGACGAATTAGCAGAGGCCATGCAAATAGATCGTATACAACTGCACTTGGATTTGTTACAAAATGTAAAAGGCACAACCGATGAACGCATTCAGTATAGTCCAGAACGACTAGAAGGTGTAATCAAGCTAGCAGTTGATAAATCTAATTGGGGAAAAACGAAAGGCGATATTTATCAAGGATTTGCTGTTTATTATTGTCATAACTCTCATGTAGCTGAAGTTGTAGATCTTGAAATGCAGAATGGATTCCCAATCATAAAAAAAGTGACATGTGCGGTAGATTGCGGCATTGTAGTTAATCCTCTTGGTGCAAGAAATCAAGCTGAAGGAGGCGTTCTTGATGGAATTGGACATATGATGTATGGCGAATTAACTTTCGCTGATGGTGTGCCACAATCCAATAATTTTGATACCTATCAGTTGATCAGAATCAATCAAACACCACAAGTTGATATACATTTTGTTGAAAGTGATATGGCACCAACCGGTTTAGGTGAACCAACTTTACCTCCAGTTGGAGGCGCAATTGCTAATGCAATTTATGCAGCAACCAAAAAACGAATTTACAAGCAGCCTTACATTAATAATCTGGAACTAGAAGAGTTAAAATTGTAAACTACCAACAATTCAGATACTGAAACCATTTTAATAGTTTTCATCTATGATGCATGAACTGAAGCATATTGTTAATGCCCATGAAGAGGCTAGAAAAATAAACCTGAAGTCCGTATTAGCTACAGTTGTTGATCTGGATGGTTCCTCCTATAGAAAACCTGGAGTGAGAATGTTAATGCTTGAAAATGGTAAAATGATTGGAGCCGTTAGTGGTGGTTGTGTTGAAAAAGAAGTATTAAGACAAGCACAATCTGTTTTTATTGATGGAAAATCTAAAATGATGACCTATGATGGTCGATATAGACTAGGCTGTGAAGGGATTATTTACATTTTGCTTGAGGAGTTTAAACCTGCTTCTAAATTTATTGAAAAGTTTGAAACTTGTATAGTAACTAGAGAGACTATAAAAGTTGAATCATTTTTTCAAAGAGAGGAAGGTGTCTTTAACAATATTGGATCTATAATTTCAATAGATAATCAATACTATACTATTTCTGGATTGAAAGATTTAAACACATCTCAACATCAATTTAGTCAGGAACTTACGCCTTGTTTTAAATTAATTATTCTGGGTGCAGAACACGATGCGGTGCAACTATGCCAGTTGGCATCAACAACTGGCTGGGAAGTTGAGGTGGTTTCAGGAGTTTCTGAACCAAAAACAATTGAAAACTTTCCTGGAGCTAA
>CAYTSL010000194.1:0-4220 GCA_964440415.1 uncultured Flavobacteriaceae bacterium | reverse complement strand
AATTTTTCTGATATTTCAGGAAGTTTGCCATCTGTAACAAAGAACATAATTAAACACCAGGATTTTCACAGTCAGAACCCATTATTTTTAGGGACCAGTTTAGGTGTTTACAGATATGATGATTCGTCAGGTGATTGGGAAGCTTTTGATAATGGATTACCAAACGTATCTGTAACAGACTTAGAAATTAATTACGTGGATTCAAATCTTACTGCA
Organism: uncultured Flavobacteriaceae bacterium; assembly: GCA_964440415.1. Taxonomy (GTDB): domain Bacteria; phylum Bacteroidota; class Bacteroidia; order Flavobacteriales; family Flavobacteriaceae; genus Site-B1. The sequence goes on along the minus strand of CAYTSL010000194.1, from coordinate 4,004 downwards.
GCCACCTATGGCAGAGGAGTCTGGCAATCTGATATAGAAGTGGAAGTTCTGATAGACGAATTGAGTTTAGAATCTTTAAACGGAATTGACACCACAATAGCATGCGGCGATTTAAATTCAGTTCAGGTAGAAGTGAAGAATTTAGGAACAAACACTATTAATACGATTCAGGTTGATTATGATTTAGATGGAACGCCAGTCAGTTTCAATTGGAATGGAACCTTAACTTCAGGAGCCACTACATTAATTGATATCCCAACATTGGTCCTAACTACAGGCTATCATTCATTAAATATTACAACAACATTTAGCAATGATAGTTATGCTTCAAATAATGTATCAAATGCTAAATTTTATGCGAATGAAATTGGTTCTTATAATTCTGTAAATGATTTTGAAACTGTGTCTGACGAGTTAATTGTTTTTGACGAAGGGCTGTGCGGAAATTACTGGAGTAGAGGAGTAGCAACTGGATCTGTGCTTAATTCTTTTGGGAATAATGTTTATGGAACAGAATTAAGTGGTAATTATGCAGATAATGTAAAAAGTTATTTGTTTACTGAATGTTACAATTTGTCAAATGTAACTTCACCTACTTTAAGATTTGATATGGCTTTTGACTTAGAGTTTAACTGGGATATTGTTTACGTTGAATATACAACAGATGGTGGAACCAGCTGGAATGTTTTAGGCACCTCCTCCGATCCTAATTGGTATAATAGCAATACGCTGCCTGGAGGAAATTGTCTTAATTGTCCTGGAGCACAATGGACGGGAACAGACGCTACATTACAGGAGTATAGTTATGATTTATCAGCTTTTGAAGGGCAATCTAGTTTGACTTTTAGATTTGTATTCCATTCAGACCAGTTAGAGAATCAAGAAGGAGTTATTTTAGACAACCTGTCTGTCGAGGGTACGCTAGGTTTAGAGGATTTATCTACTAGTAGTTTTCAAATCTATCCAAATCCGTCCAATACTATTTTTAATATAGACCTACGAAATAATAATGAATTTGAATTTAAAGTTTATGACATAACAGGTAAAGTCATTATAAATAAAAGTAAAGTAAACAGAAGTTCCTATCAATTAAACATGTCTTCATTTTCTCCTGGAATGTACTTTATTAATATCACGGCAAATAACCAGTCAGCAACAAGAAAACTGCTATTACATTGATTTATAATTTGAAAGAAATAAAGAAAAGCGCATTTGAATAAAATGCGCTTTTTTTGTCTTAATTAATTGTTAATGTAATATGGTTTATGCCAGCAAATAGTCATTAATTAATTAACTTCGTTACCTAATAAATTTAACAAATGAAAACAATCAAAAAAATCTCTTTTTTACTAGTTCTTACAGTACTTATTGGTATTGTTTCATGTAAAAAAGACAACAAAGAAACTGTTTTATTAGAAAAAACTCCAGGTATCAATTTAGATTACATGGATAACACGGTAAAACCAACTGAAGATTTCTTCAAACATGTAAATGGTAAATGGTTAGAGTCAACAGAAATTCCAGCTGATAGAACACGTTGGGGTAGTTTTGATGAACTTCGTCAAAAAACAGATGAAGATGCTTTGGCAATCCTTAAATCTGCCATGTCAGACAATAAGGATTTCGAGACAATTGAAGTGCTTCCAGGATCAGATCAGGAAAAAGCCGTACAACTTTTTCAAACCATAATGGACAGTGTGTCTAGAAATGAGCAAGGAATTAAACCATTAGAACCTTATTTGGAAAAAATTGATGCTATTAACGATATTAATGATTTGCAGTCGTTCCTTATTGAAATGGAACCAGCAGGAGGAGCTGGATTCTTTGGGTTTGGTGTAGGGGCTGATAGAAAGAATAGTAATATAAATGCTGGCTATTTAGGAACTGGCAGACTTGGTTTACCAGATAGAGACTATTATGTAAAGGATGATGAAGACTCCAAAGAAAAGAGACAAAAATATGTTGATCATATTACTAGAATGTTTCAATATTTAGGAGATTCTGAAGAAGTTGCAAATAATCAAGCAAAACAGATTTTGGCCTTTGAAACTCGTTTGGCTGAACCAAGAATGGACAAGGTGGATCGAAGAGATGCTAGAAAGAGGTACAATCCAAGATCGATTGATGATCTGCAAAAAATGGTTCCTGCAATCAATTGGGAAAATTACTTTAAAGGTATTGGCGTAAAAGCGATTGACACGGTAGTAGTAAGTGAAATTAAGTATATGAATGAACTTCAAGGAATTTTAAGTGAAAATAATATTTCAGACTGGAAAGCCTATTTGCGTTGGTCAGCCTTAAATGGAGCGGCAGGATTTTTATCTGATGAATTAGAAAAGGCTAATTGGGATTTTTACAGCAAAGATCTTAAAGGAGCTAAAGAACAACGTCCTAAAGAGGAAAGAGCACTACAAACATTAAATTGGACAATAGGAGAAGCTCTTGGAAAACTATATGTAGATAAAAAATTCCCACCAGAAGCGAAGGCTAAAGCGGAAGAAATGATACAAAATGTTATAAAAGCTTATGAAATAAGAATCAATGCTTTGAATTGGATGAGTGAAGACACTAAACAAAAAGCAATTGAAAAATTATTGGCCATAAAAATTAAAATAGCTTATCCTGATAAATGGAAGGATTATTCAGATTTAGAAATAGCAAGTGTTGAAGATGGTGGGACCTATTTACAGAATATGTTGAATGCACAGGCTTGGAATTATAAAGATGATATTGAGAAATTGGGAAAGGAAGTTGATAAAAGTGAGTGGTTTATGGCTCCTCAAGTTGTAAACGCTTATTTTAATCCATCTTACAACGAAATCGTATTTCCAGCGGCCATCTTACAACCACCATTCTATAATTACACAGCAGATGATGCCGTTAATTATGGTGGTATAGGAGCAGTTATAGGACATGAAATTTCACATAGTTTTGATGATTCTGGTTCTCGTTTTGATAAAGATGGAAACCTGAATAATTGGTGGACAGATGAAGATTTAAAACAATTTGAGGCTTTAGGTGCGCTATTAGCCGAACAATATGATAAATTGGAAGTATTACCAGAAGTTTTTATTAATGGCAAATTCACACTAGGGGAAAACATTGGTGATCTTGGTGGTGTAAATGCGGCTTATGATGCACTTCAACTTAGTTTTGAGCAAAATGGAAGACCTGAAGATATAGATGGGTTTACAGCTGAACAGCGTTTCTTTATGTCTTGGGCTACGGTATGGAGAACAAAAAGCAGAGAAGAAGCTCTAAGAAATCAAATTAAAACTGATCCACATTCACCGGGAATGAATCGAGCTGTACAGCCTTTATTGAACGTTGATGAGTTTTATAAGGCGTTTGATATTAAAGAAACAGACGAGATGTTCTTACCTGTTGAAGAACGAGTTAAGATCTGGTAGATTTTAATATTTATAAGTAATAAAAAGCAGCCAAAAGGCTGCTTTTTTTGTTACAAGGAATCTGAATGAATTAAGTTATAAATAATTTATAGGATTATTGAGAACAATCTGGTTACAGTCCACAATTATTCTTTCAATAATTCAATTTTTGGAGATACTAATTAAAATTGTTTATATTGAGTAAAATCAAAATGCAGAAATCATGGGTATTAAAAGTTTTCAAGGGGCAAGAAAAGTTCAACAAAAAGTTACAGAAGATATACCTATTAAGGTAAGCGATTATATGACCAGAGATCTAATTACGTTTTCTAAAGATCAATCGATAGAAGATGTGATGGATAAATTAATTAATCATAGAATATCTGGTGGACCAGTTGTTAATGAAAAGAACGAATTAATTGGAATCATTTCTGAAGGTGATTGTGTAAAACAAATTAGTGAAAGTCGATATTACAATATGCCAATGAATACTGACACCATAGAAAAGTATATGGCTAAAGATGTTGATACCATTGATGGTAATATGAATGTTTTTGATGCAGCGTCAAAATTCTTAGAATCAAAGCACAGACGTTTTCCTATTGTGGAAAATGG
>CAYTSL010000193.1:0-4254 GCA_964440415.1 uncultured Flavobacteriaceae bacterium | reverse complement strand
TTCATAACACGTTTTTCTCAAATGTAATTAAATTATTTTTAAAATAATAATTTAATTAATATGACATTGTCTTATATACAATTGAATTCAAAATAGATAAATAAACGACCCAAAGGTCGCTCTAAATTTATTTACTTAAATACATTTTGCGCATGGAATACAACTCATAAAATAGACTGACACCAATAAATACCGCTTCTTAAAGTGCATTTATTGCTCCATCCATCCAAATCAATCTATCCTGTACCCAATCTATTAAATAATTGTTTTCTTCATTATGGGTATTCCCAACAAAATTATTAGGCCAAATGTAAGTCCCCAAAATATTCCAGGTTTTAAAATTTTCTTCAATAGCACCTGCTTTTTCTAAAGTATTTATGTAACCATCAATCTTTGCTAAAATAGACGCTTCAGAAAAGGCTCCTGCTCCAAGTATACCCCATCTTTCTTTTAATTGTGATACAAAAGCAGGGTCTTGTAGTAATTTGTCCCACCAGAAAGGGACTTGCCAAAAATCAGAGGAACATCTTTCATTAAATTTATACGCCCAAATATTAGTATTACCGCCACTACAATAATCGGCATTACCAAAAGCCAGATTGAAATCCCAGATAGGTCCCATTTTCAATTTCTCATTCTTATCCTTATGCATAAAAGTACTTAAACGATAGCCATCTACATTATTTGACAATTCGTTCAATAAAAAGAAATCAATGAAGCTGGGTACATCAATAAAAGCAGCATATCCAAGATTTACATCAGTAAAATTATCAGAAGCCAGGGCATCTTCAAAATTTGCAATATAAGTAGATATATAATCTTTTTGGGCTGTAGTTATATCTTCAGCTTTTGGATATTCATATAAAAAATTAATTTCCTGACCTGAAGATGCGTTTTGTGGAGCGTATTGCGAAGTAAACGAATTAAGTTCATTATATCCTTCACCAAGATTACTTCCGGCAGTTTTGTCAATTTTTAAAATATAACCACCAGTTAAATCTTCTCCTGAATTTTCATCATCTTTCAATTTGTTAATATCAATTCTTTGACTATCTCTTTTTAATTTTTCCATAAAAACATAAACACCTTGATATGCATTGTTTATGGTGAGTTCTACAAAGATGCTTCGGCTGGCATACCTACCTATATCACGTGACAAGTCATAGATCAATATATTCCTTATTAGTGATTTATCGCTGTAAGGGCCGTATAATATCCAGTCTTCTTCTTCGGGAAATCCAAGTAATGACACATTTATATCTTCACCATTTTCGTCCCAAGTTTCCAGGCCATAAGATTTTTTAGGGAATGTTTGTGAAGAGGCTCCTCTAAATTCAATTCCAATATTGCCTTCAAAAGAAATCACATCTGCTTTTGATATCGTAATTTGGGCGTTTATCTTGGGTTCGTCAACAATAGTGCCACCATTTGTGTTGACTATGATTTGTGGCAAACGATCTTCAGGTTTTATTTCTATATTCTCGGGCTGTTCATTATCAAAATTATCAGTATTATTGCAACTGGTATTTAAAATAAAAATGAAGGAAAATGCAAAAAGAAAATGGTAAAAACGAAGGAGAATGAACTTAATTTTCATAACTCTGAATTTTTTTTCAAAGATACCATATATAATCCAAAAGACTCCCTTGAGTAAAGATTTTTCGATGATTGTCAATACCATCAAAAGGTTTTCAAAATATCTCCTTACTTACTCAAATACATCTTACGTCTTGAATAGAGATCATGAAATTGATCGTCTTTTAAACTATCAATAAATAAAATGCTTTCTCCCGTACTTTTCATTTCAGGTCCAAGATTTTTATTGACATTAGGAAATTTATTGAATGAAAATACTGGTTGTTTGATGGCAAAACCTTTTAATTTAGGTTTAAAATCAAAATCCTTAAGTTTCTTTTCCCCTAACATAACTTTTGTTGCATAATTTACATAGGGTTCTCCATATGCCTTGGAAATAAATGGTACTGTTCTGGATGCTCTAGGGTTGGCTTCAATTATGTATACTATGTCATCCTTAATGGCAAATTGTATATTGATTAAACCTACAGTATTTAATGCCAAAGCAATCTTATTGGTATGATCTTTTATTTGTTGCATTACAAACTCTCCTAGGTTGAAAGGTGGTAAAGTAGCATTGCTATCTCCAGAATGAATTCCACAAGGTTCAATATGCTCCATAATACCAATTATATAAACATTTTCACCATCGCAAATAGCATCTGCCTCAGCTTCAATAGCTCCATCTAGATAACGGTCTAATAAGAGTTTATTATTTGGTATTTTACGCAACAAATCTACTACATGCTCTTCCAATTCTTGTTTATTAATAACAATCTTCATACCCTGTCCACCAAGCACATATGAGGGTCGAATTAAAATTGGGAAATCAAGTTTATCCGCTACTTGAAGTGCCTCATCCGCTGTTTCTGCAATATCAAATTCCGGATAAGGAATATTATTTTCTTTTAATAAGTTTGAAAAAGATCCTCTGTCTTCAGCCAAGTCCAAAGACTTGTAAGTGGTACCCATTATTTTTATTCCATATCTGTCTAATTTCTCAGCTAATTTCAAGGCAGTTTGGCCACCTAATTGAACAACAACTCCTTCTGGTTTTTCATGCCTTATAATATCATAGATATGTTCCCAGAAAATAGGTTCAAAATAAAGTTTATCAGCCAGATCAAAATCAGTAGAAACCGTTTCAGGATTACAATTTATCATGATCGTCTCATAACCACATTCTGCTGCTGCCAATACGCCATGAACACAGCAATAATCAAACTCTATTCCTTGACCAATCCTGTTAGGCCCAGATCCTAGAACAATTATCTTCTTTTTATCTGAAACGACACTTTCATTAGCTGAATACCTTTCTCCAGTTGCAGTCTCTAAATCATTTTCAAAAGTTGAATAAAAATAAGGCGTTTGTGCTTTAAATTCCGCTGCACAAGTATCTACTAATTTATAGACTCTATTGATCTTTAATTCGACTCTTTTATTATATACCTGACTTTCTAAACAACCCAACATATGGGCAATTTGCCTATCACCATAACCCTTTTGTTTAGCTTCCAGAAGCAAATCCCTTTGTATTGATTCAATACTGAATTGAGAAATCTCTTTTTCTAAAAAATGAAGCTCTTCATATTGTTTGAGGAACCACATATCAATTTTCGTGATTTCATGAATACGGCTTAATGGAATTCCCAATTGAATAGCATCATAAATAACAAAGACTCGATCCCAACTGGCATGAGTTAGTTTATCTATTATCTGATCGTAATCTTTATATCCTTTTCCATCTGCTCCTAATCCATTACGTTTAATTTCTAGTGATTGAGTTGCTTTATGTAAAGCTTCTTGGAAAGAACGACCTATTCCCATTACCTCTCCAACAGATTTCATTTGCAAACCTAGTGTTCTATCACTTCCTTCAAACTTATCAAAATTCCATCGAGGTATTTTAACAATAACATAATCTAAAGTAGGCTCAAATAATGCGGAGGTTGATTTTGTAATCTGATTTTCTAATTCATCTAAATGATAACCTATTGCTAGTTTTGCCGCTATTTTTGCAATAGGATAACCTGTTGCCTTACTTGCTAAAGCAGAAGACCGGGAAACTCTTGGATTGATCTCTACTGCAATTATATCTTCCTTTTCGTCTGGGCTTACTGCAAACTGTACATTACATCCACCAGCAAAATCTCCAATACTACGCATCATGTGTATTGCCAAATCACGCATTCTTTGAAAAGTTTTATCGCTTAAGGTCATAGCCGGAGCTACCGTAATTGAATCCCCTGTATGAATACCCATTGGATCCATATTCTCAATCGTGCAAATAATGACAACGTTATCGTTTGAGTCACGCAAAAGCTCCAATTCATATTCCTTCCAACCTATTAAAGCTTTATCGATCATCACCTCATGAATTGGTGATACTTCTAAACCACGTGTCAACAATTCATCAAAATCTTCTTGTTTATGAACAATGGAAGCTCCTGCTCCACCTAAAGTGAATGACGCCCTAATAACTAAAGGAAAACCAAATTCCTGTGCGATCTCTTTCCCCTTTAAATACGAAGTAGCCGTTGCCTGTGGTGCCATTGGCACTCCTATTTTAAGCATTAACTCTCTAAACTGCTCTCTGTCTTCAGTAATGTTTATGGCGTCAATATCAACACCTATTATATTGATATTATGATCTGTCCAAATTCCTTTTTCATCTGCCTC
>CAYTSL010000192.1:0-4273 GCA_964440415.1 uncultured Flavobacteriaceae bacterium | reverse complement strand
CCGATTGCTTTAATAAAGTACTTCTGTCCGTTAAGGTGGTACCAATTGTCTTTTAGTTCAATTTTCGTTTTCGATTGCGAATATCCAAAGACAACTACAACAAGAAAAAGGATGATTGTTAATGCTAAATTTCGTTTCATATACTTCTTTTTTGACAAATGTTAATGAATTGAGTGAGTTTTAATTTTTAGTTAATCCATTTCAGGGCGATTCTTTTTTTGGGTTGCACACAACTTGTTATATCCCAACAAATATATTGTTTTATCAGTTAAAATTTCGGGATAACAGAACTTCTGGACTGGTTTATCCCCAACTATCACTTCCATTTAATACCACAACCAATACTTGGTTTTTGGGTATTTTTATTCTGGGTATTGTTTAAAATACAGTCTATGGCATGTCGCAGATCTTTAGCTGTTACAGGAATGCCATTTCCCGGTCTGGAATCGTCCAATTGGCCTCTGTACTTTAATTTTAAATCCCCATCAAATACATAGAGGTCTGGTGTGCAAGCTGCATCATAGGCTCTTGCTACATCTTGAGTCTCATCATACAAATATGGGAACGTGTATTTATTTTGTATGGCATTGCTGCGCATTAATTCTGGTCCATCTTGAGGGTAGTTAACCACATCATTACTGGAAATGGCTATGAATCCTACCTCTTTAGGAAAATAGGCTGTAGCTAATTTGGTTAGTTCTTCATTTACATGAATAACAAAAGGGCAATGGTTGCAAATAAACATGATAACAGTTGCTTTTTTGCCTTTTAATTCGTCTAAAGAAACTATTTTGCCAGTAATAGTATCATATAAAGAAAAATTAGGTGCTTCTGTGTTTAGAGGCAGCATATTAGAAGGAGTGTTGGCCATTTTTTGTGTAAATTATTAATCCCATAAAGTTAAATAAACAAATCAATAAATGTAAATAGTTTGGCAAATTTTAATATCTTGAAACGCTAACTACTAACTAACATATCGCATGAGCGAAACAATAAATTTTGATGACTTTACCAAGGTTGATCTTCGTGTTGGGACCATTATTGAAGTCAATGATTTTTCTGAAGCCAGAAATCCATCATATAAGTTAACAATAGATTTTGGAGACTTGGGAGTTAAACAATCATCGGCTCAAATTACTTCATTATACAAAAAGGAACACCTCATAGACCGTCAAATTGTTGCCGTAGTTAATTTTCCTAAAAAGCAAATAGCCAATTTCTTTAGTGAGTGTTTGGTATTAGGAGCTTTAAAAGCTAACGATGTGGTTTTACTAAAACCAGAGAATAAGGTTTTGAACGGTTCTGTAGTTTCCTAAATTATGCAGAAACTGGATGACGTTGTAATTAATTTTGATTCTACAGGTCTGTGGATACTAAATATAGCATTGGCCGTTGTTATGTTTGGTGTAGCTTTAAATATTACTATAAGCGATTTTAAAATACTTTTAAAACAACCCAAACCGGTTTTGGTTGGCATCCTATCTCAATTTTTTTTACTTCCAGCTCTTACGTTTTTAGTTGTTTACCTTATAAAACCACAACCTAGTATTGCTTTAGGAATGATGATGGTTGCAGCTTGTCCTGGTGGTAATATCTCTAATTTTTTTACCCATTTAGCCAAAGGGAATACTGCGCTATCTGTTAGTTTAACGGCGTTTGCTACTTTTTTAGCTATGTTCATGACACCTATAAATTTTCAGTTTTATGGTAGCTTATATGAACCTACATCTGAAATAATTAAAAGTGTTGAATTAGATCCCATGGAATTGGTAAAACTGGTGACTCTTATTTTAGGAATTCCATTAATTATTGGTATGTTTTTAAGGTATAAACGACCTAAACTATCCATAAGATTATCTAAAATATTAAAACCGGTATCTATAATGGTCTTTGTGGCAATAGTGATCATTGCTTTTGCAAATAACCTGGATGTATTTAATAATTACATAAAGCATGTACTTTTATTAGGTATTTTTCACAATGCATTGGCTTTTTTACTAGGCTTAATGGTTGCAAAACTGTTTATGTTATCTAAAACCGATCAAAAGACTTTAGCTATAGAGACTGGAATTCAAAATTCAGGATTGGGATTACTGCTTATTTTTACGTTCTTTGATGGTTTAGGAGGTATGGCCATATTAGCTGCTTTTTGGGGTATTTGGCATATTGTTTCCGGATTGATCTTGGCTAGTTACTGGTCTTCAAAAAAAGGTGAATGAAAAAATTATGGATACGTAGCGTTAGAGGATATCTTAATTTGGGTATGTTCTTCTATTTTAAAAAGATCAAAGTATATGATGTTAATAACGTACCTAAAGACCAACCTGTTTTAATTTTATGTAATCATCAAAATGCTTTATTGGATGCCTTATTAATTGCAACCAAGTGTGGACGAATTGTTCATTTTTTAACCAGAGCGAGTGTATTTAAAAAATCGTTTGTATACACCTTGTTAAGAAGCTTTCAAATGCTTCCTGTGTATAGGATTAGGGATGGATGGAATAACATTTCAAAGAATAATCCAGTTTTTGAAACCTGTTCTGAACTATTAAGTAAAAATGAAGGCGTTGTTATTTTTCCAGAAGGAAGTCATAATTTAAAAAGAACAGTAAGGCCTTTAAGCAAGGGTTTTACCAGAATAATATTTGAGACTTTAAAGAAATATCCTGAAACTGAATTACAATTGGTACCTGTTGGATTAAATTTTATAAAAGCGAAAGAGTGGGAGGATAGCGTTTCCATTTATTTTGGGAAACCTATTCTAGCTAAAGATTACATAACAGACTTTACAAATGAGGATGTTTTAGCTTTAAAACAAGCTATTCATTCTAATATAAGTGAGTTAACAACGCATATACCTAATGATGGGTATGATGAGACGTTAGACCGTTTGGAAAAATTGAATGCAAACTTCCTGGATCCTGTAAGCGTAAATAACTGCATTAATTCAAATTTTAAAGATTGCCAGCCAAATGAGAAAATTAGAACCAATAAATTAAAACCATTCTTAAAGTTTTTATTGAAATTTCTTTTAATAGGTCCTTACTTTATCTGGAGTCGATACGCAAAACCTAAAATTGAAGAAATTGAATTTATGTCCACCTTCCGTTTCGCTGTTGCTCTAACCTTGGTACCAATCTGGTTGATCCTTCTTGGTGTACTTTTTTCTTTTTTATTTAGTTGGATGGTAGGTGTTGGATTTATAGTCTTTGTATTGCTGTTAGAACTCATAACTGTCAAATTTTGACATAAAAAAACCGCTACTTAAAGAGTAACGGTTTATATTCAATTTTTTATTTTCTATATATCGTCAAAATCAACGTCTGTAAAGTTTTCAGTTGCATTTTCGTCTTTAACCTCTACTTTTTCTTCAACCTTGTCTTCAACTTTTTCAGCTGCTACTTCATCATTAGTCTCATACTCCTTTTTAAAATCTTTTTGATGACGCTCGCTTATTACTTCTTCACCTTTTTCAGTGATAATGTAATCTGTCATTTCTGCCAGGATTTCTCTAAATTCTGAAAAATCTTCTTTGTAAAGATAGATCTTGTGTTTTTTGTAGTGGAAAGACCCATCATCATTTGTAAACTTTTTACTTTCTGTAATAGTCAAGTAATAATCTCCAGCTTTGGTAGATCTAACATCAAAGAAATAAGTACGTCTTCCAGCTCTTAATACTTTTGAATAAATCTCTTCTTGCTCCATCATTTCATTGTAAGCCATAATCGTATTGTATTAAATAATTAGTTGTTAATTGCTATCAAAAATCTAAAAAAAATACGAGGCAGCCAAGAATTAATGTATTTCTTTTTTATCAAATATCAACATTCGGGTTTGTTGTTTCAGAGAGTTGTTTTAAATAAAGATCTTTATAATAACCAGATTGATTTATAAGTAACTCATGTGTCCCTTCTTGTATTATTTTTCCATCTTCTAAAACAATTATTTTATCAGCATTCTTAGCAGAAGAAACTCTGTGACTTACAATAATTGTTGTTTTGTTTGAAGATACTTTATCCAGATTGTTAAGTATTTTCTCTTCGGTTTCTGTATCAACGGCAGATAAACAGTCGTCAAACAATAAAATTTTCGGGTCTTTGATTATGGCTCTTGCAATAGAAATACGTTGCTTTTGTCCACCGGAAAGTGTAACACCTCGCTCACCTAAAATGGTATCATACCCTTTGTTGAACTTGATAATGTTTTTATGAACCACTGCATTTTTGGCTGCTTCTATTACAACATCGTCTGAAGCATCTTCAAGACCAAACTT
>CAYTSL010000191.1:0-4296 GCA_964440415.1 uncultured Flavobacteriaceae bacterium | reverse complement strand
AGATAATTAGTAAGATTGTGCATGAATGTTTCGGCCTCTGTATGATCTCTGTCCTTATAAAGAATATGATAGAATGGCGTGTCAAACCATGAAGCATACCAAGTAGATTTATCTTTTATCATTCAATACAATTGTAAGCAACAAAAATAGATTATTTTTACAATCTATTTAGTGTAAATAATGGAGAATAATTTTACCATGGTTGCCAAAACCCTTTTTGGTTTTGAAGACCTATTAGCAAGAGAACTGGTTCAATTGGGAGCAAAGGACGTGAAGGCAGGTATTCGTAATGTCAGTTTTTCTGGAGATACAGGTTTTATGTACAAAGCTAATTTAGGATTGCGTACGGCCATTAAAGTTTTAAAGCCCATAAGAACATTTCGGGTGGTAAGTGAGCAGGATTTGTATGATCAGGTTTATAAAATGAAATGGGACCAGTATTTAAAGTCAAGTGGAACTTTAGCTATTGATGCAACTGTGCATTCCAATATTTTTACACACTCCCAATATATTGCTTTAAAGACCAAGGATGCTATTGTAGATAAATTTAGAAATACTACTGGCACCAGACCAAATGTAGATTTACGTTTTCCAGATTTAAAAATTAATGTACATATTGACAAGCAATTATGTACAATTTCTTTGGATAGTTCAGGCGAATCCTTGCATAAACGAGGCTATAAAACAGCCACTAATATTGCACCAATTAATGAAGTATTGGCAGCTGGATTGGTCATGCTTTCTGGATGGGATGGACAAACTGATTTTATGGATCCTATGTGTGGCAGTGGTACTATTTTAGCAGAAGCTGCTATGATTGCTTGTAACATTCCGCCCAACCTGATGCGTAAAGAATTTGCCTTTGAACGTTGGCACGATTGGGATGTGGATCTTTTTGAAAAGATCGAGGAATCTTTATTAAGCAAGGCAAGAGATTTTCATCATAAAATAATTGGTTATGACAAGTCTCCTTCAGCTGTAAATAAAGCAAAGACCAATATAGAAAATGCTCATTTAGAGGAGTTTATAAACATTAAGCACGAGGATTTCTTTAAAACTCAAAAAGGAGGAGAAGAAAAACTACATATGGTCTTTAATCCGCCATATGGAGAAAGGTTAGACCTAAATATGGAAGAATTCTATGCCAATGTAGGCAATACCTTAAAACATGGCTATCCAAATACTGAAGCATGGTTCATTACCGCTAATTTAGAAGCCTTAAAACATGTTGGTTTACGACCATCACGAAAAATAAAGCTTTTTAATGCGAAGTTAGAATCTCGTTTGGCTAAGTATGAAATTTATGAAGGTAGTAAAAAGGCGAAAAAGCAGAATTTGTAAGTAGTTAGTATTCTTTAGTTTTTTGTCATTCCGCGCTACGATGCGGAATCCATTTTGGGTATGCTGAATCAAGTTAAGCATGGCTAATAATCTTGCGTTTTACCTAATAGCACCTTTAAATAGAGTATCTTTCACACTGGATTATTTATCCGTTGATATTAATTATTCTTTCGCACTCCTCTTGCGAAATGACGAGGTTTTACTTTTATAAACCCTTATTTCATTGACGAACTTGGTGATCACTTGATGTCTGACCACTTGAAAGTAACCCTTTACTAAGAATCTTATTTTACGTTTTGCCTATTTCATTAATCTGCTATTCGTTTCAATTCAAAAGAGAATCATATGAGTTTATTAAAATTTGGTGTTATTGGAACTTCAAAAAAGCAGGATGAGAGACGTGTTCCTATACACCCAGAACATTTAAAAAGACTTCCAGAGAATATCCGTCGACAGCTCATTTTTGAAAAAGGATATGGAGCACCTTTCAATATTTCTGATGAAGAAATTATTGGATATACAGGTGGAATGGCTACACGTAGTGAAATATTATCTGATATTGGGTCAGTCATTATTGCTAAACCAGTTTTGTCTGATTTAGAGGAACTAAAAGAAGGTGGTATTTTGTGGGGTTATCCTCATTGTGCCCAACAAATGCAAATTACTCAAACAGCTATTGATAAAAAGTTGACTTTGATTGCTTTTGAGGATATGTATGTTTGGAATCCGAATGGACAAATGGGTAGACACACTTTCTATAAAAACAATGAAATGGCAGGTTATAGTGCAGTCATACATGCACTCCAACTTAAAGGAATTGATGGTCATTACGGAAACCAAAGGAAAGTAATTATTTTTAGTTTTGGCGCTGTAAGTAGAGGAGCAATTTATGCATTGAAAGCCCACGGTTATAGAGACATTACTATCTGTATTCAAAGGCCAGACCATGAGGTAAGAGAAGAAGTTTTAAATGTTCATTATGTCCGAGTTAGAAAAGGAAATGAGGGAGAAGCAAGGCTAATTGTGGTTGAACATGACGGATCAGAGAGACCGTTAATAGATTTAATTAATGAATCTGAAATAATAATTAATGGAACCTACCAAGATACAGATGATCCTATCGATTATGTAATTGAGGATGAAAAAAACAGGCTTCGACCTGGTTCACTAATTATAGATGTGAGTTGCGATGAAGGAATGGGATTTTATTTTGCTAAGCCAACCACTTTTAAAAACCCAATCATTGCAATTGATAACATTGATTACTATGCAGTAGATCATACACCCAGTTATTTTTGGGAAAGTGCTTCAAGATCCATTTCCGCTGCTTTGATTGTGCACCTTCCATCTATGATAAAAGGTCGGGAAAGTTGGATGCAAAACAAGACCATTAAAAATGCTATAAACATTGATAAAGGTGTGATTGTAAAAGACACTATTCTTAGATTTCAGAATCGTAAAACAGCCTATCCACACGAGGTAGTTTAATCTTGGGATTGTATAGGATTAAGTGTTGGGTTATTTCGTCCCAATTCCTTTAAACTTTTTAATGGCAAGTTAGAACCACGTTTAGTAAAATACGATATTTATGAGGGTAGAAAGAAAGCGAAAAAGTAGAATTCGTAGTTATTTTTTTAGTTTCATTAAAAGAGAAACAAATACACATCAATCTCAATTTTTTAAATTATTTTGATATTTTAATGGCTGATATAATTCATAAATAAAATATTTGCATACTTTTAACTTTGATGCAATTAAAACATAAATATAATGGGTGGATTTAAAAAAGCATGGAGTCTAAAAGACAGTGTAGTGGTCTTACGAATATTGATTGGATGGCACTTTTTGTACGAAGGGATTATTAAGATGTATAATCCTGACTGGACATCCTTTGGTTATCTCGCATCGGCCCAAGGACCATTAAAACAACTATTTATTGCAATGACCAATGAAGCCATAATAAGTTGGATAGACAGCTTAAATGTGGTTGCTCTGATACTTGTTGGCATAACATTCACATTAGGTATTTTTGAGAAAAAAGGAGCCATTATAGGCATCGGTTTACTAGCCATGTATTATTTAGCACATCCTCCTTTTCCTTGGTTAATTCAGCTAAACACTGAAGGTAATTATTGGTTCGTTAATAAAAATTTAATAGAATTAACAGCTTGTTTGGTTATTTATCATTTACCAACAGGAGATTATTTTGGGTTGAATCGTATTTTTAAAAAGAATAAAGAAGAAATTAAAAAATAGACTTATGAAATGGACTAGACGAGATGTTCTCAAAGGATTAGGTGGTTTACCAATAGCGGGTGGAATTTGGTGGGCAGCAGCAGCAAATAGCGTTCTAAACAGTAAGGAACGTTCAGAAATTTTAGAGCAATTAAATATAGAGCCTTCTTATCCATCATCATTACCTTCAATAGATGGACCACCTATTAAAGTAGGCATTATTGGTTTTGGTATTCGAGGGGAAGATCTTTGCAGATCATTAGGTTTTGCTTCCAAAGAATGGCTTTCGAATATGGAAAAAGCCTCCATCGAGAATCCTAAACATACAGCTTTAAAAGATTTCCTAGCACAAGATAAATTAAACGTGAGTTTGGTTGGAGTTTGCGACGTTTTTGATATGAGAGCGGAAAAAGCAGTTGAATCTTTTAGTAGTAAAGAGAATAAATTTACACGCTATAAAACGCATCAGGAAATGATACAAAGTGGTGATGTAGATGCTGTTATCATTGCTACACCAGACCATTGGCATGCTCCAATGTCTATTGATGCATTGAACAGTGGTGTTCATGTGTATGTTGAAAAACCGATGACACATTCCATAGAGGAGACTTATAGGCTTAAAGAAGCGGCACAAAAATCTAGTGCACGTTTTATGGTTGGTCATCAACACAGGCAAACATTGAGTTTTAAAACTGCTCAAGATGTTATTGAAAAAGGTAC
>CAYTSL010000190.1:2657-4312 GCA_964440415.1 uncultured Flavobacteriaceae bacterium | reverse complement strand
AGTTGCGAAAGCCAATTGGAGCCTGCCATTTTTATAAATGTCTATTTGTTCAACTTCACCTAAAACATTACCATTGAGTTTCTTTTTCCAAAGTACCTTCCCGCGATTGGAGATTAAGTATAGATTGTTTTTTATGTCTTGTACAATAATTTCTTTTTGGTTGTTTCTATGATTTTTGACAATTTGAGGAGTACTCAATATATCATCATCTAAAACAATATTGAATTCTTGAGAAATGGAGTTTTTATCTACTTTAGATTTATTTTTTTTAATGACAGTATTTACATGTGCAAAATCGTTATCCCGAACAAATTGCAATGCAGAAAATTGATAATTTTTTAAGTTTAAATCTACTATTTCTTTTTTAAATTTATCTGAAGTATGTTTGGAAAAAACCGATTTGAAGTTTTCATTATTTGCTACAAATAACATCGACGCTTCATCACTTAAATAAGATATATTATCTTGATAGACTTCAGAATTAGCAAGGCTTTTATTGTTTTGCTTATCTGTTATAATATTAATTAATAATTCTTCGCTATCACTAAATATAACGGCTTCATTCAAAACAATATATTTATCAAATCCATTTGACACAAAAGGAGTTAAAATAGACTTAAACAAGTCTGTTTTACTGAAGTTGTAAATTTCAATTCCTCTAATAGTGTTTGCCACACTTTGCTCACTTAAAAGGGCATCTTTGGTTTCAATAATATCCGTGGATTGTAAGACTAAAGCGATATTATTTTCACTATAAATTAAGCCAATTTCATTAATACTACTAAATAGGTCAAGGTTAAAGCTGTTTTCAGATATCGTGGAATTATATTTATTTAGGTTACGATAAAAGATATCAAAATCGTCAAAAGTTAAACTTATAAATCCGTCGCAATTATTGGGTGCAATTTGGCTTAATTTATTTTCTTGTGGAATTGTATTTTTAAATAAGTTAATTAGTTTTGGAATAGTATCTGTGACTATTGCTACACCATTACCTAAAATGATATCCTGTTGTAAATCAAAATCTAGGGCTACCCAATCACTAAATTTGTCAAAGCTGTATGTTTCACTATTAAATATGCTGTCCATAGCAGGTTTTGAGACATTTGAGTTAAAAAATAGTGAAAGCGAAGTTTCAGGGTTAGATGAGTTGTAAAGCTTTTCAAAATTAAGGTTGGTTTCTTTTTTTTGAATTGTAACTTGATCAATAATTTCTTTAGAAGTAGAAGCAATCAGGATACTGTCAACGGTAGTTCTATAGAATTCTTCAATTGTTTTTTTTAAAGAATCATTTAAAATAATTTCTTCAGATAGTTTAGTTATAAAGCTAAAATTATTATCATCAGAAATACAGATAATAGCTTCATCATAGATATTCAATTCATCAAATTTTTTGAGTTCTTTTTTTAAATCATTGATCAGTTTTGTTGATGACAATTCACCTATAAAATCATTATTTTTTATATCGCTTTCAAGGGTTTCTAAACTTTCAGTTTTAATAATTAGAGCTGAATTTGTCGGTATAAAATCTGATAATTTATTTTGCTTATTGGAGTTGTGAGAACAATTACTTAAAAGAGTGAAAATACAGATCGCAAATAAGAGTTGTTTCATTTAAAATTAGGTTTTAGCAAAGGTAAAAAACTTAAAAGTTA
>CAYTSL010000190.1:0-2557 GCA_964440415.1 uncultured Flavobacteriaceae bacterium | reverse complement strand
TCGTGAATCTTAATCATATATGCATCTCTATAAGTCTTTGCCAAAACAGAAGCTGCGGCTATACTTAAAAATTTACCATCACCTTTAACAATGGTCTCAAAAGGAATATTATTGAACGGTTTAAACTTGTTTCCATCAACTATTATAAATTCAGGACTTATCTTAAGCTGTTCAACGGATTTATGCATGGCTAAAATAGAAGCATTCAATATGTTGATCTTATCTATTTCTTCAGGAAAGATGTGTGAAAAGCCAAAACAAATAGAATTCATTTCTATTATAGGCTTTAAAAAATCTCTTTTTTTCTCTGATAATTGTTTTGAATCGTTCAAAATTTCATTGACAAAATCATCTGGTAGAATAACAGCAGCAGCTGTCACAGGCCCAGCTAAACAACCTCGACCAGCTTCATCAGTTCCACATTCATATTTAACTTTAGAAAATTTAAGTTTTAAAGGCAATTGTTAAAGTTTCTTCAAAATTAATATTTTAATGTAATCTTTTTCGTTTTAAAACTTTAATATACTTTTGCTCAACACAAAAACTACAATGTTCAAAAAGGGATTTTTTATTCTGTTAGTGCTTCTTTCACTTGGTGTAAATGCCCAAATAGTTGATAAACCAGATTTTTCCAAAAAGAAACAGCTACCTGAGCAAAGAGGCACAGAAAATGATACAACACGGTATTCAACTAAGAGTACATCTAACGCAAAGCTGAAAAACCCTGGTGCTTTGATTTCCAATTATAAAATAATTTCGCACAAAAACGATACTACATTCGTTGATACTACTCTAACAATACAAAAAGAATACAAGTACAATTACCTGCGTAAAGACAATTTTAATTTGTTGCAATTCTCAAATATTGGTCAATCTTACAATACACTAAGCAAAGACTTCATGTCAACAAGAATTCTTCCAAGTTTTGGTGCAAGAGCTAAACATTTTAACTTTATGGAAATTGAGGATGTGAATTACTACTATGTCCCAACAGCACTCACGGAGTTAATGTATAAAACAGCTTTTGAACAAGGTCAATTACTTGACGCTACCTTTACTGTTAATACCTCTAAACAATTCAATTTTTCAATAGCATACAAAGGTTTAAGATCTTTAGGTAAGTACCAAAACATATTAACAAGTACAGGAAATTTCAGGTTTACAACAAATTATACAACCAAGAATAACAAGTATAACCTGCGAGCACATGTTGTTATGCAGGATGTGTTTAATGAGGAAAATGGTGGATTAAAAGAGGAGGAGGTGGTATTTTTTGAAACTGGAAATGAGGAATATATCGATCGTTCCATTTTTGACATGAATTTTCAAAATGCAGAAAATATAATTAGAGGAAGACGATTTCATTTAGATCATTCCTACGCTTTAATCAAAAAAGAAGATTCAGTTTCAAAAAATGAATTAAAGTTGCATAATATTTTATCAATGGCAAATAAATATTACCAGTTTGAACAAACTTCACAAAATGATATTTTTGGGGATGCTTTTCAGAATTCAAATTTATTTGATAAAACAAATTTTGACGAGTTTAAAGCATTGCTAGGTGCAACGTATTATAATAACATTATTGGAAAGCTGGGATTTGCAATTAATTATACCAACTATAATTATGGGTATAATACGGTTGTTGTATTAAACCAATCAAACATAGCAAATAGATTGAAAGGAGATGTGATTGGATTTAAAGCTAACTACAATAAATCATTTAAAAAGTTTGATTTGCAAGGTGAAATAGGTTCAAACATATCTGGAGATTTCACTGGAAATTATTTATTAGCAAATATTAATTACACCCTAAATGATTCAAATAGTATTCAATTGCAAATAAACTCAAATTCAAGAGCGCCTAACTATAATTTTCTATTATATCAAAGTGATTATATAAACTATAATTGGCAGAATGATTTTAATAATATCCGCACAAACCAGTTCTCTGCTAAAATAAATTCTAAAAAAATATTAGATCTTGCAGTCGATTTTACAACTATAGATAATTACACATATTTTCAAAAAGAATCTGATGATGGATATGTTAAGCCTTTTCAAAACAATGAAACCATTACTTATCTTAGGGTAAAAGCAGGCAAAGAAATAAAATTTAAAAATTTCTTTCTTGATAATACTGTTATGTATCAGAGTGTAAAGGACGATAATGAATCCTTTAATGTTCCGGAAATAATAACGCGCAACACATTATATTATGCAAATCACTTATTTAAAAAGGCCTTATACCTGCAGACAGGCGTGACATTAAATTACTTCACCAAGTATAATATGAATGCATATGATCCTGTATTATCAGAATTTTATACCCAAAATAATAACCGCTTAGGAGGTTTTCCAAGATTGGATTTCTTTATAAATGCTAAAATTCGTCAGACAAGGATATTTTTAAAAGCAGAACATTTTAATTCTGCTATGACTGGGTATAATTATTTTTCAGCTCCAAATTATCCATATAGAGATTTTATTGTACGTTTTGGACTTGTTTGGAATTTCTTCTTGTAGTAATAAATGGGCGTAACCTTTCGCTAAAGCT
>CAYTSL010000189.1:0-4354 GCA_964440415.1 uncultured Flavobacteriaceae bacterium | reverse complement strand
TTCTTCTGCCAAGAACATATCTAAAGCATTAGGGTTGCTATTAACTTTTAAAAAACACTTATTTGATGAGGTTTCTATCAGATAAGCAGTTGAAATATTTCCACCAGAAACAGATTGAAAATCACGAATTTTCAATCCTAAAATGCTTGAAATATATTCTAGAAAATCTTGAGAAAGCATAGATGTAAAAGTAAAAAAGACCATTGAAAAATGGTCTTTTTAAAGTCTATTTTTTTACTGCTTAATTTTATTGTCTAATCAATTTTTTTGTAATGGTTTGATTTCCATTACTTATTTTGATTAAGTAGATTCCACTATTTAAATCAGATAAGTTGAGATAATTCTTGTTTGAATTTACTTCATCAGAAATAACTCTTTTACCTAAAACATTAAATATTTCAATTTTTAAAGCTGTATTTGTTCTAATATTTAAATAATTATCTTTTATAGGGTTTGGGAAAATTGAAATACTTTTCAGAAAATCATTCTCATTTGTTGAAAGGACACTATTCCAAATTGAAGCAATATATTCAGGATGATCTATAAAGGGGTTTCGATTATTTTGTCTTACAAAAATAGCATCGTTTCTATAAGTTTCTCTGGTTGAAACAGGATCGTCTAAATGCCATTGGTGAAGAATGTTGAAAAACGTTAAATCAAATACTTGGTCACTTGTTCCGTTAAACATTTCATATGACCAACTAGCAACATCATCCTCGTATCTGGCTGCAAAATAAAAGAACATTCTAGCTATATCACCTTTAAACTCATCAATAGGTTCAAAAACGGTTTCTGTATAGCCAGCAGAATAGTCAGAATCTAAGTTGTTTCCTCTTTTAGAACCATTTGTAGAAGTCCAGTTTGGTGTATCAACAACTCCAAAAGGATAGCTTCCTCTTTGACTATTCACATATTTATCAGATGGAACTACAAAATGGGCATCGCTTCTCATAGGATAATTACTATCAAAAACAGATTGAGGTATAAGATGCTCTCTGTTATAATATTCACCCTCAGAAGTACCGCCCGAACCAGGATCTCTATCGTCTGGGTCTTCTACTTCATAGGTGTATTCATAGTTGTCAAGTAAATTATTGCCATCTTCATCAACCATTTCAGAGTACATATCCAATACAGTTCCATTATTTTCATAGTAAGAGTCAGTATCTGAAGTTGAATAAGTAGTATATAATCCACCATAACCATTGTCTACAGATAGATATTCTGTTGTTAATCCGTCATTTGTATTATCAATGATTTGTTTTAGTTGGGTTTTTAATGTATACCCACTTCCTGCTGCTGAATCATAATAACCTGTTGGAACTTGTGAAAATGACAATACCGTAAATAATAAAAAAATAAGTGAGTAATAATGCTTCATATAAATTTGGATTTATTTTTTTTCTAAAAGAGCCATATAAAATCCGTCAAAACCAGATTGATGTGCTAATATTTTTTTATCCTTTACAAATATAAAATCTTTTCCGGATTCAGATGTTAAGAATTCCTTCACTTGATCCTGATTTTCAGATGGTAAAACAGAACATGTAGCATAGACTAGTTTTCCTCCTGGCTTTACAATCTTGGAATATTGTTGCAAAACATCATGTTGAACCTTCTTGATATTATCAATAAATTCTGGTTTTAATTTCCATTTAGCATCTGGATTACGACGTAAAACACCTATCCCAGAACATGGAGCATCAATAAGTACTCTATCTGCTTTATTGTGTAATTTTTTTATCGGTTTAGTGGAATCGATAATCTTCATAGCGATATTATGAACTCCATTTCTACGAGCTCTTATCTTTAACTGTTTTAATTTACTTTCGTAAAGATCCATAGCGACAATTTGCCCCTTGTTTTCCATTAATGAAGCTATGTGTAATGTTTTTCCGCCAGCTCCTGCACACGTATCAACAACTTTCATACCGGGTTTAACATCAAGAAATTCTGCAACTAATTGAGATGATGCATCCTGAACTTCAAAAAATCCTTTTTTAAAGGCATCAGTCATGAAAACATTAGATCTTTCTTTGAGTTTTAATGCTGAATTATAACCTTCTATAAATTCAGTTTCAATATTTTCATCAAAAAGTTTAGCCTGTAATTCTTCCTTGGTGATTTTTAAGGTATTGACCCTTAAAATGACATCTGCCTTTTGATTTTGAGCAGCAATTTCTTTTGCCCATGTTTTTTCTCCCAATTCTTTTACTCCTAATTCATCCATCCAATCTGGTATAGATTCTGCAAATTTTCTAGTTTTAGACAATTCATCAAAACGACCTTTTATACGTCTGGTTGGAGTATCTTCAAAATATTTCCAATCAGGTAGTTTTATGCCTTTTAGCGTTGCCCAAACTGCAAATAAACGCCATGAATTATCTCTTGTAAAGGGTTCTTTCACTTCTGCAATTTCTGCATATAATCGTTTCCAACGAACTATATCATAGGTCGTTTCCGCAACAAAAGCTCTGTCTCGACTTCCCCAACGTTTGTCTCTTTTAAGTAATTGTTGTATAACTTTATCTGCATATTCTCCTTCATTAAAGATGAGGTTTAATCCATCAATCATTGCAAAGCATAAGTTTCTGTGTAATCGCATCGTTTTAAATAAGGGTGCAAAGTTACATTTTATTCATCAATATATTTTCCTAATTTCGTAGCATTAAATAGAGTTTTTGGAAGAACAGGATTTTATAAACGATTTAAAAGCAGGCAAGCAATTTGCTTATGGTAAATTGATTGATGATTTTCAGCAGAAAGTGTTTGCTACCTGTATCTCCTTTGTGCCTAATAAAGAAGATGCTGAAGATATTGCGCAAGAAGTTTTTGTCGAAGTATTTAATTCCATTAATAAATTCAAAGGCGACTCCAAATTATCAACTTGGATTTATAGAATTGCAACCAATAAATGTTTAGAGTTTATTAGAAAGAAAAACACTAAAAAACGATTTGCTTTTTTGCAGTCTATTATGGGGAATGAAATTCCTATGGATAACACCAAGTATTTTACAGAAATGAATCATCCTGGAATTATCTTAGAGAATAAGGAGAAAAGTGAAACCTTGTTTTATGCGATTAATAAATTGCCTGAAGCTCAAAAAATCGTATTTACATTGCATAAAGTAGACGGTAAGAGTTATCAGGAAATCAGTGATATTACTGAGAAAAGTATATCTTCAGTGGAGTCGTTAATGTTTCGTGCGAAAAAGAATTTACAGAAATCATTAGAATATTTTTATAAAAATCAAAACTGACGCAAGTTTTTTTAAAATATTGCATCTAAATTAATATAGAACAATAAAATGGACACAAATAAGGACATTCAAAAGAAAATTGATAGCACTTTAGACGCTATGGATGCTGTTAAAACGGTTAATGTTTCTCCTTTTTTTAAAGATAAAACCATGCAACGGTTATTTGCGGAAAAAGAAGAAAAACAGGTTGTTTGGTCTTGGTTTACACCTAAATTACAACTAGCTACATTGGTTTGTGTAATCGTTTTAAATGTGATAGCGTTTACCAATTTAAAAAAAACCACTTATAATGAAAATGTAACTCAGTTTGCTGAATCTTATGGATTATCAACGAGTACCGAAACCTCGTTATTAAACTAAATATAATTAGTTATGAAAAAAAATTTACTCTTGTACATTCTGCTCATTTTTTTAATTGTAGTGAATGGCTTTTTCTTGTTTAACTACATTGGGAATAGCAATTCTAAAAAACTAGAAGGTCCACAAAGTCCTGGTAATTTTATTGCAAAGGAACTGGGGTTTAATAAAACGCAATTAGAACAGTTTAGAGAAAACAATCAAATGCATCATGAAACTATGATGAGTTTGTCGGAAGATATTAGAGGTTTAAAAGACGAGCTGTTTAATAGATTATCTGATGCTAATATAGCTGAAAAAGTTGTTGATTCTATTACAACCTTAATTGCTCAAAGAGAAAAGGAAAAAGAAACAGAAGTTTTTTATCATTTTAAAAGCATTCAAGAAATATGTAACGAGAAACAAAAAGAAAAGTTTAAAGACATGATTAATGATGCAATTCGTCCAGGAGGTTTAAGAGATCAAGGACCACCACCTCCAGAAGGAGCTAATGGACAAAGACGACCTCATCCAGAAGGGCCTGATGGACACAGACCACCACCCAAAAATTAATAATTTAAGAATAACATTATAAGACTCTCAAAAAATTGAGAGTCTTTTTTTTATGTTTTTTTTAACAATACTAGGCACAAGTTTAAAAAGTGAAGAGCATCTAAAAGGATATAACATTAAAATATTAAAGATGAAACGAATTACCAAATCAAAAAAAGCAACATCAATTTTTTCTACATTATGTC
>CAYTSL010000188.1:0-4371 GCA_964440415.1 uncultured Flavobacteriaceae bacterium | reverse complement strand
TTCCCATTAAAATGGGAAATTAGGAACATCATGCCACAAAGCATGATTAGACTAACTACATGTTTAGGTTTTATATAGTTCAACTTATTAGATTTGGGATTCAAATATAAATATTAAACATATATAATCGATAAAAAATGTCATTTTATCGATGAAATGCACTACTAACAAATCTCTATGAGATCATTTGAATGAAATCCTGTTCAGAAATAATTGGAATGTTTAAAGTTTCTGCTTTCCTTCTTTTACTAGGGCCCATATTTGCTCCAGCAACGATATAACTGGTTTTAGATGATATTGAAGAAGAAACTTTCCCTCCATTATCCTCAATTAGTTTTTTGAGTTCATTTCTTGAAACGCTTTGGAATACGCCTGAAACTACGAATTTGCTTCCTTTGAACTTTTCAGTTGTATTGCCATATAAATCTGAAAATTTAAGCCTTAGATCAATAATTTCTTTATCTGATTCTTTAGATAATTGAAATGGTTTAGATTCTTTTAGAGGTTTATTTCTTTGTGATGAATAATACGAATTATTTTCTAAAAAAGAATTAACATCATTGATTTCCAACATTAAATTAGAAAATATTTTTCCACAAATAAATGCATCCTCTAATGCATTATGGTAATTATTTTGTTGAATAGAATAATATTTAGCAACAGTACTTAACTTATAATTTTCCAATTCTAATATCTGCCTTGATATTCTTAAAGTACAAAAGCAATTGCTAACTGGCTTTTCAATATTATATCTTTCAAGGGAATAATTTAAAACGGAAATATCAAAACTTGAGTTATGTGCAATTATGATTTTATTTTCAAAAAAGTGATAAATTTCTTTCCAAACCACATCAAACTCACGTTCATTTAAAACATCAATTTCTCTAATTCCATGAATTCTCGTAGTAAAAGGATTAAACTTTTCAATTTTAGGGTTAATCAAAGAATAATATTCATCTACAACCTTTCCTCTATTAAACTCAACAATACCAATAGAACAAGGGTTTTTTCCGCTTGCAGTTTCAAAGTCAAAAGCTACATAATTCTCAATCATTTCAATAACTCATAAAATTCATCCTCACTTATCATTTTAATATTCTCCTTCTCTGCCTTATCCTTTTTACTTGGCCCCATACTTTCTCCGACTATTAAGTAAGATGTTTTTTTTGAAAGAGAACTCATATTTTTCCCACCATTATCCTCAATCATTTTTTTAAGCTCACTTCTATCAACATTAAACTTACCAGAAACAACAAACGATAAGCCTTTTAATTTATCTGTGGTTTCTTCTGACTCCTGAATTTCAAATTGTAATCCAACTTTTTTTAACCTATTTATTATACCATGATTACTTTCTAAACTGAAAAAATCAATAATACTTTGTGTTATTCTATCTCCAATTTCATCTACAGAAATTAACATTTCAAAATCTGCAACCATTAAATTATCTAACGATTTGAAATGTTTAGCTAGTTTCTTCGCAACTGTTTCTCCAACAAAACGAATTCCAAGCGCAAACAGTACTCTTTCAAACCGAATTTCTTTTGATTTTTCAATCCCAGCAATTATATTTTTTGAAGATAATTCTCTAATTCCAATTACCTTTCTGTTACTTATTTTTTTAATCGTTTCACTAAACCCCTTATATTTATCTTCAAACTTTTTAAAACCTCTTAATTCATCTATATAATTGACTGATTTTGATTTATTTATAAGGTCATCAAATTCAAAATCAGATAACTCTTCAGAGTTGGCGTCGTAATACTTTAAAAACAAAAATTCTAAAAATGAAATATGTTTATTTACTTTAGGAAATCTATAAAATTTTGACTCTTTATATATTTTAAACCGTTCTTTAAATCTTACTATAAACTTTTCAAAAACTTTTTGATCCTCATCTGAATCAAACGAAATCTCTAAATCTATTATTTCCTCAAGATTATTAATATTTTTAAATATTTTTTCAGAAAGTGTTCTTGAAATATTACCATAACCTAATGCAAAAATGGCGTTATCAATTTTAACTTGAAGAAAGCCATCAATAAAAAATCCAGCATCATCAGAATCATATATTTTTTCTTTATTTACTATTTTATCTTCAGTTAAAAAGTATAAATCAGAATAATCCTTAATTAAATTATTTTCTCTTAACAAATCAACTGTTTCTCCTCCTAAACCATCAATATCCATAGCTTTTCTGCTAATAAAATGTTGAATTCTTCCAGTAATTTGAGGAGCACAACCATATTCATTCGGACAATAATGTTTGGCATCACCTTCTGTCCTAACGAGTTCTGTTCCGCATTCTGGACAATGTGTTATATATTGAGTTGGTTTTGAATTTCCCGGTCGCTTACCTAAATCTACAGCTATAATCTTTGGAATAATTTCTCCTCCTTTTTCAACATACACCTCATCACCCACTCGTATATCCAGTTTTTCAATTTGATCTGCATTGTGCAAGGACGCTCGTTTTACAGTGGTTCCAGCCAATTCTACAGGCTCTAAATTAGCAACTGGTGTGATAGCTCCAGTGCGACCAACTTGATAAGAAATACTATTTAACTTGGTAGAAACCTGTTCTGCTTTAAACTTATAAGCCATAGCCCAACGAGGTGCTTTTGCTGTATAACCTAATTCATCCTGCTGATGAAGGTTATTGACTTTTATTACTACACCATCTGTTTCATAAGGAAGATCGTGACGATGCACATCCCAATAATTTATGTATTCTAAAACCTCATCAACGGAATCGGTCAATTTAGCTTCTTTAGGAACCCTGAAACCCCATTCTCTCGCTTTGCCCAAACTTTCAAATTGGGTTTGAACTGGTAAATTCTTTCCAGTCAAATTGTACAGTAAACATAATAATGGCCGTTTTGCAACTTCAGCACTATCCTGTAATTTTAAACTTCCAGATGTAGTATTACGTGGATTTCGATAAGGTTCCTCTCCAATTTCAATACGTTCCTCATTCATTTTATTAAATCCTTCCCATGGCAACACAATTTCTCCACGAATATCAAATTTATCAGGATAATCACCTTTTAATTTAAGTGGAACCGATTTTATGGTCTTTATATTAGCTGTGACATCATCTCCTTGAAAACCATCTCCACGAGTCACTGCACGCACCAAACTTCCGTTTTCATAAGTTATACTGATGGATGCTCCATCATATTTGAGCTCACAAGTGTAATTAATATCTCCATCTACAAGTTTTTTAATTCTAGTTTCCCAATCCAATAGATCTTCTTTACTATAGGAGTTATCCAAAGAATACATTCTGTGTTCGTGAACAACTGTTTGAAAATTCTTGGTTATTTCACCACCAACTCGCAAAGTTGGGGAATTAGAATCATAAAATTCAGGATGTTTTGCTTCTAGCTCCTGTAGCTCCTTTAGTTTTATATCGAACTCATAATCACTTATTGTAGGATTATCTAAAACGTAATAACTATGGTTATGCTGACGAAGTTCTTCTCTTAAGTTATTTATATGTTGTTTTATATCCATTCTAAATCTGCTCTTTTTTCAGCCATTTAGGTGTAGGCAATGCCTTGTAATTATTCATTTTATCTAATAATCCATTAATTGTTGTATCTACTACCACAGCATCTAAATTAACTTGTTTTAAAAAGCCTTTTTTTACCATTGTATCGGCTAATTCTAACAAATCATTGTAAAACCCATTAAGATTTAAAATGCCAATAGGTTTAGTATGCAAACCTAATTGTCCCCATGTTGTGATTTCGAAAAACTCATCCATGGTCCCAAAACCACCAGGAAGTATCATGAATCCTTCACTTTTCTCGTACATGATCACTTTTCGTTCGTGCATATTATCAGTAACTAAAAGTTCTGTTAGGTTAGGATGATAAACTTCCTTTAATTTTAAAAACTCCGGAATTACGCCAATACATTTACCTTGATTATCCATAACGCCTTTGGCAACTCGTCCCATGATACCAATTTTGGCTGCTCCATACACCAAGGTGATGTCCTTTTTAGCAAATTCAACTCCTAATTGATAGGCTTGAGAGACAATATGATCATCATTGCCTTCACTACTTCCACAAAAAACTGATATTGATTTCATATTTATTTGGTTGCTTTTATCATTCGGTCTTTACCAAACATATCTTTTTTTAATTCGATGTTATTAAAATTATCCTTCTCAAGTAACTGAATCATTTCGTTACCAAGATACTCATTGATCTCAAAAAATAATAACCCCTTCTCACTTAAATTATTACTAGAAAATTGGGATATAGCCTTGTAGAATTGGAGTGCATCATCATCCTTAACAAATAAAGCCAAATGTGGCTCATTATCTAAAACATTATTTTTAATTTCTTGTTTCTCTTGCTG
>CAYTSL010000187.1:0-4371 GCA_964440415.1 uncultured Flavobacteriaceae bacterium | reverse complement strand
TAATTTGCGTTATCTTCTTGCAACTCTACAAGCTTTTTGTAATAGTCAATTGCTTTATCCCATTGTTTTTTATGACCAGCAATATCTCCTAAATATTCAATTGTACTTAAATCGTTAGGATTGCTAGCAAGATGCTCTTTAAATAAAGGTTCTGCCAATTCAAATTGACTATCAATAAATAGTGATTTTGCTTCATTATAGCTAGATTGTGCTATTGAAATTCCTGAAACTAAAAATAAAATGGAAACGAATCGCTTCATTTATTGGGTTTTATATAACTGCAAATCTAAAATAATTTTAATTTTAAAAAACTTTTCTTTTGGTATTCTTTTTGATATCCTCTACTTGAATTGCCCGATAAAAGCTTTTAACTTTATTTAGTTTAAGATAACGCACTAATCGCAAAAATATTGGAGTATAAATCATTTACAAATGAAAAAAATCATTCCGTTTTTAACAATCATTTTAATTACAAATATGTCCGTAGCTCAAGACCCTGAATACAACAACTTCAACAAACTATGGGAAGAAGTTGAACAATTTGAAAAGGAAGGCTTACCAAAATCGGCTTTAAAAGTGGTAGAAGACATTGCTAAAAAAGCCAAAATTGATAGAAACTCACCTCAAATTGTTAAAACGTTAATGTATAAGAGTAAATATGCTTTAACTCTTGAAGAGGATGCACAACTCAGTATTGTAAATGACTTTAAAGAGGAAATTGCAAACAGTAAATTCCCATCAAAAAACATTCTTGAAAGTGCGTTGGCGAATTTGTACTGGCAATATTTTAATCAGAATAGATATAAATTCTATAACAGGACAAATACTGAAGAGAAAGTTGATATTGATGACTTTAGAACATGGGATTTACAGACGTTATTTGATGAAGTTCATACTCATTTTCTTAATTCGTTAGAAAGTGGATTATTGCTACAACAGCAAAATTTAAGTGCTTTTGACGATATTTTAAACAAGCAAAAGGACTCTAAAATCTTTAGACCTACTCTTTATGATTTCCTAAATCATAACGCATTGGATTTTTATAAAACAGATGAGAACAGCATTACAAAACCTGCTTATAAATTCGAGATTGATAACACAGAGTTTTTGGGTGATGCGAATTCGTTTTCAAAATTGAAAATCGAGTCTAAAGATTCGACTTCTTTACAGTTACACGCATTGAAGATTTATCAGGATTTAATACAGTTTCATTTAAAGGATGACAATCCTACTGCTTTAGCAGATGTAAATATTGAACGCTTGCTATTTGTAAAACAACATGCCACTTTTAGTGGTAAAGAAACTATCTTATTAGAGGCTCTTAAAAATGAAGTTGAGCAAAATAAATCTCATGAGGTATCAGCTTTATACAATTTCGAGATTGCATCTATTCTTAATCAACAAGGTTCTCAATACAATCCCAAAACCAAAGAAGATGTTCGTTGGAAAACAAAAGAAGCGTTAGAACTTTGTAATTCTGTTATCAATAAGTTTCCTAATAGTAAAGGAGCAGAAAAATGTACTATACTGAAACAACAAATTCTTCAAAAGAATTTACAACTCACAGCTGAAAACTTTCTTCCATTACAAACGAATGCTAGACTATTGGTAAGATATAAAAACCTGAATCAGCTTGATTTTAAGGTTTATAAACTAACTCATAACCAACTACAACAATTCAACAAAACCTATAGAAATGATGAGCAATTAAAATTTATCAAAAAGTTAGATGTTACAACACAATGGCAAAGTAATTTACGTGATGAAACCGATTATCAAAGTCATACAACAGAAGTCCTGTTTCCTAAATTAGATAATGGAATTTTCTTGATCTATTCTTCTGCCAACCATAGCAACATTTATGCATTTAAAACCATTCAGGTTACAGATTTTGCGTTGGTTGAACAAACTGAAAATGATAAAAATAGCTATCAAGTAATTAATAGAAATAATGGATCTCCAATTGTTGGAGCAGACGTAAAAATCAGTTATAAAAGAAATTACAGAGACAGTTTTAAAACTAAAAATCTGGTGACAGATGAAAATGGTAAAGTTATCATCAAAAAAGATAACAGCAGACTGACCAATGTAAAAGTTGAAGTCTCTTTTAACGACCAAAAAGCATACTTTGGAGATTACTACATCAATAAAAATTACCACAGAGATTATAGTCCCGAAAAAGAAATATATAAAGGATTCTTGTTTACGGATAGAAGCATTTACAGACCTGGACAAACGGTGTATTTTAAAGGGATTGTAATGAAAACCTCAAATAGAAAATCGTCAGTTTTAGAAAATGAATTGGTAACAGTTTCTTTATATAACGTTAATCATGAAAAATTAAAAGATTTAGAGTTTAGAACTAATGAATTTGGTTCGGTTGCCGGAGAATTCATTTTACCAAATGATGGACTGACAGGCGATTTTTTCATGAAATTAGATGGGAAGAATAAACATATTAGAACACAAACTAATTTTTCTGTTGAAGAATACAAACGTCCAAAGTTTGAAACCAAATTCAATCCAGTAACAGAAACCTTCAAAGTTAATGATAGTGTCACTGTAAAAGGCGAAGCCTTGGCTTTTGCAGGTAGCAATATTACCGATGCTAAAGTGGTTTACAGAGTACACAGGAAAGTACAATATCCTCGATGGTATTATTGGTATCGTCCGTGGTTTACTAGCGAACCACAGGAAATCACTCATGGTGAAACAACAACCAATAACAAAGGTGAATTTGAAATCACTTTTAAAGCACTTCCAGATGAAAGCGTAGACAAAACATCCTTACCTGTTTTTAATTATGAAGTCACTGCAGATGTGACTGACATTAATGGTGAAACACGAAGTACAACAACCATAGTCAATGTTGGTTATCATGCATTAATTGCTAATATTTCTATAGATGGAAAACTAGATAAAACCAAAAAAGAGCACAAACTCACTATTGATACTAAAAACCTGAATGGTGAATTTGTACCAGCAAAAGGTGTGATAAAAATATACAAACTTAAAGCACCTAATAAAGTATTGAGACCACGTCCGTGGAATGCTCCAGATTATCAAGAGTTTTCAAAAAGTGAATTTAATAAGCTTTTTCCTCATGATGCCTATAATAATGAACATAACAGTAGGAATTGGCAAAGAGGAGATTTAATGTTCTCTGAAAAGTTTGATACCAATAAATCAAAAGAATTAAAGCTAGGAAGCATTAAACGATGGGAATCTGGACAATATATTATTGAACTTGAAAGTAAAGATAAGTTTGGTCAATTAGTAAAAGATGAAACCAGAACTAACTTGTTTAGTGATAAAGATGATACACTTGCAGACAAGAAATTGTTTAGCATTACTCACAAGAAATCTGAATACCAACCAAATGAAACAGTTGATTTAACCATCGCAACTGCCGCAAAAGACTTCACTGTTTTTGTAGATGTTGAAAAGGATCATAAAATAATTAACAGTTACAAATACAAACTCAACAACAATAAACAAACTATCAGGATTCCTGTAACCACTAAAGATGTTGGTGGATTTGCAGTTCATTATAGTTTCTCTGCATTTAATAGTTTTCAATCTGGAACATCACCAATTTCTGTGCCTTATCCTAAAACCGATTTGGAGATTGAAACCTTAACATTTAGAGATAAACTGCAACCAGGAACTGACGAAACGTGGAGCTTTAAAATAAAAGGTCCAAAAGGCGATAAAGTAAGTGCAGAATTATTGGCAAGTATGTATGATGCATCATTAGACCAGTTTATAGGACATTCTTGGAGTTTTAACCCAATTCATAATCCTATTTATTATTCTCAATATCATAAAAATGCTGGAAAAAGCTTTGGACAAAATGGATTTAGGGTTTACAACCAAACAAATAATTATTCTGGCTATCCTCAACAAAGTTATGATCAATTGAATTGGTTTGGATTACATTTTGGATATGGAAACCAATATCTAATGAGGAAAATTAGAGGTCAGGTTTCCGGAGTTATGCTTAATGAAGTATCTGCACAACAAGCTGTTATGGTTTCTGAAGATAATATGGAGTTAGAAGAAGTTGTTATTGAAAGTTCAGAAACAGATTTAGATGAAGTTGTTATGATTGGCTATGGAGAAACAAATAAAGATAAAAGTTCTAACGAGGAAGATGCCAAAGATGATACTAATTTTAACAATGTCAAAATCCGTAAAAACCTTCAAGAAACTGCTTTTTTCTTTCCACAGTTACAAACAGATAAAGATGGCAACGTAAGTTTTAGTTTTACAACACCTGAAGCCTTAACCAAATGGAAATTGCAATTGTTGGCTCATACTAAAACTTTGGAAAGTGCTATTTCTACTTTGGAAGCTGTGGAAAGAAAAAAG
>CAYTSL010000186.1:0-4405 GCA_964440415.1 uncultured Flavobacteriaceae bacterium | reverse complement strand
AATTTGTATGGTCTCAGAATTATATTGTTGATCAGTAGTAAAGGTTGTATACCAAAGCCCCATGGGTAATCCTTCTGAAGGGATGCTATCATTGTACACAAGTAATTGGTCTATTGCGTTAACTATTCCTTCGGTTAGGTTAGCTGTAGCATCGAAGTACCAAGAGTCATCAGTTATTGTATTATATAATTGTTCTAAGGTGACTTTAAATAGTGCTTCTTGTTTGCGTTTTTCATTCCAATTTTGAAGTTGTAATGCAAAGAAAATACCTAGCATAATAATCACTACTTCACCTAATGCATATCTAAAATATTTTTTAAAATTATTTTCGTTGGCAAGTTGTTTACGATTTTTACGAAAGAAGTTAAGCATTACAATTTATTGTAA
The DNA here is from genome assembly GCA_964440415.1 of uncultured Flavobacteriaceae bacterium. Classification (GTDB taxonomy): domain Bacteria; phylum Bacteroidota; class Bacteroidia; order Flavobacteriales; family Flavobacteriaceae; genus Site-B1. The sequence continues at coordinate 4,018 of CAYTSL010000186.1, read as the reverse complement.
AGCAAGAAAGTAAAGTAGTGTTGGGTTTTATAAATTTAATAATATTTATATTAATAATAAATCACCATCCACCAGAGGCTCCACCACCACCAAAACTTCCACCACCGAAGCCTCCACCAAAGCCGCCTCCTCCAGAAGAACTGCCACCGCTCCAGCCACCAAAACCACCAGATTTTCTTCCAAAACTACCTTTACCCATTTTACTCAAAATAATGGCTTCCAGAATATCGTTCTTATTAGATCGATAGCGTCTGCGTCCACTTCCACCACCTTTGCTTTTGGAAATGGCAATAATGAATATTATAAACAAGATAATTAAGAAAATTATCAAGCCTATAGGAAAGTCGCTGGATTCAGATTGGCGAGTACCTTGATATTCACCAGATAATACTTTAAAAACAGAGTCAGCTCCCATATCTAAACCGCCATAGTAGTCGTTTTGTTTGAAATATGGGATAATGTCATCATTAATAATTCTGCTACACATTCTGTCTGTGAGCAAGTGCTCGACACCAAATCCTGTACTAATGTTGATCTTTCTATCATCTTTGGCCAATAAAATAAAAACCCCGTTGTCCTCTTTGGCTTGTCCAATTCCCCATTCTTCTGCCCAAGTAGTAGCTAAATAATTTATGTATTCACCGTCGGTAGAACTAATAACTGCAACAACAATTTGTGTTGAAGTGGTATCAGAATATTTAATAAGTTTTTGCTCTAAACTACTTTTTTGAGTAGGAGACAGGAGATTTATATAATCGTAAACACTGGTTTGGAAATCGGGTTTTTCGGGAATCTCAAATTGAGCATTAACCGTAAACAAAAAGGTACTGAAAACACTAATAAGAAAAAGAAATATTTGATTTCGATTTAACATTTAGCCTTTTGATATGTTATCTGGTAACTCATTTTTGTCCAAATGGTCCCAAGGAAAGTGTTTTTCCAGTTGTTTGCCTGCTTTTAGAATGCCTTCTACCAATCCTTTGGTGTAATTACCTGATTTAAAGTAAGAAACCATTATGTCCTTTGTTGAATCCCAAAAGTTAGTTGGGACTACATCATTGATTCCTTTATCTCCGTAAATAACAAAATTTCTGTCATCTATGGCTAAATAAATTAACACACCATTTTGTAGCTTGGTGTTATCCATTTTAAGTAAATGGAAAACCTCTAAAGCACGGTCAAAAATATCTATTTTAGAAGTATGCTCTATGTGAACTCGAATTTCGCCAGATGTATTTTGTTCTGCTTCACGAATAGCTTCAATGATCTCTTGTTCTTCTTTATCAGATAAGAAATCTTCTACATTAGACATGTGAATATGATTTTACGATTTTATTTAAAATCGAATTCTACATCAGGAGCGTTTTCTGAACCTGGATCTGCTTTGTATCGAGGCATTTCCTTGAAGCCAAACAAACCTGCTAAAATTTTCCCTGGGAATTTAGTAGTAAAAATATCGTAAGTATTTACAGCTTCATTAAACCTGTCTCTGGCCACATTTATTCTGTTTTCTGTGCCTTCCAACTGGTTTTGAAGATCCATAAAATTCTGATTAGCTTTTAATTCTGGATAAGCTTCAACAGTTACCAATAATCTTGATAACGCACCACCTAAACCACTTTGTGCTTCTTGATAAGCAGCCATAGTTTCTGGCGTAAGATTTGTTGGATCGATCGTAGTGGAAGTAGCCTTGGCTCGAGCCTCAATAACAGCAGTTAGTGTGCTTTTCTCGAAATCTGCAGCTCCTTGAACTGTTTTTACAAGATTACCTATTAGGTCATTTCTTCTTTGATACGTACTTTCAACATTAGACCAAGCCGTTTTAGCATTAGCCTCATGTTCTACAGCAGTGTTATTAAAACCTACTGCCCAATTGTAAATTCCAAATACAATAACTGCAATAATAATTACTGGAATAAGCCATTTTTTCATTTTGTGAGAGTGTTTTAGAGTTGTTCTTTTATTTTAATCAGTTGACTTTTAATAGTTTCCAATTTACGAATAATCTCAAAATTATTTAGCGTTTTATGTTTTTCTTCCTTTAAATGAGTTTTAGCTCCTTCAAGGGTAAAACCACGTTCTTTTACTAAATGATAAATGAATTGAAGATTTTTAATGTCTTCTGGTGTGAATTTTCTATTCCCCTTTGCATTTTTTTTAGGTTTTAAAACATCAAATTCCTTTTCCCAGAATCTGATCAAAGATGAATTCACATTAAATGCTTTGGCAACTTCACCAATGCTATAATATCGTTTTTCGGGTATATCAATATGCATATTAATCTAAAGATTGATTTTCAACTGATGCACGTTGTAGCAATTCGTCAAATTCTTCAGCAGATAAACTTCCGTAATAGAAGTTTAGTGGGTTGATCCGTTCCTTATCTTTAAAAATCTCATAGTGTAAATGTGGTGCTTGTGAACGACCAGTGCTACCAACAAAACCAATAATATCACCACGTTTAACTTTTTGATTTTTCCTCACATTATATTTGTACATATGAGCGTATAGACTCATATAACCATAACCATGGTCAATCCTTATATGCTTACCATATCCTGCAGCACTATTATCTGCTCTTTTAACTACTCCATCTCCAGTAGCATAAATAGGTGTTCCTCTAGGAGAAGTAAAATCCATACCGTAATGGAATTTTCTAACCTTGGTAAACGGATCACTTCTGTATCCATAACCTGAAGCCATCCTCTTGAGATCTTCGTTTTTAACTGGTTGAATGGCAGGAATTGTAGCTAAAAATTTTGCTTTATCTTCAGCAAGATTAGCTATTTCATCCAGAGATTTAGATTGAACCACAATTTGCTTTTGCAAAACATCCATTCTCCTATTTGAATTAACAATCAGCCTAGAATTGTCAAATCCTTCCAAATCCTTGTATCTGTTAATTCCACCAAATCCCGCTCTTCTTTGTTCTTCCGGAATAGGATTAGCTTCAAAATAAAGTCTGTAAATGTTGTTATCGCGTTCTTCTACATTGGTTAAAACCTTTTCTGCTTCATCCATTTTTTTATTCAATAAGCCATATTGCAATTCCATGTTTTGCAATTCTCTTTTCAGAGCTTTTTCCTTTGGAGATTCAACATACTGACTAGCGAGAAAAACAAATAAAAAGCCAAATATTGCAGAGCCAAAAATGAATAAAGAAGCAAACTTTATTGTGTTTCTTTTCTTGCGCTCTATTTTTCGGTAAGAGAGGGTATCAGAATCGTAATAATATTTTATCTTACTCATTAAATTTATCTATTTTTGCGACTTAAGGAATTATTTATTCTTTTGCTGTAACAAAATGCAAACGAACAAACCTACAAAAATATTATCAGAAATATTTACGATAATAATCACAATTTTGGTTCACGTAGTGCAAAAAATAAAATAGCTTTGTGAAGTAAATATAAAAAATTGTTTCGCATAAAGGATAATTTAACAAGCTAAACTTATTTATGAAGTCTCAAGAGGTACGCTCAAAATTTTTGGAATTTTTTAAAAACAAGCAACATAGCATCGTGCCTTCGGCTCCAATGGTATTAAAAGATGATCCTACCTTAATGTTTGTAAATTCTGGTATGGCACCTTTTAAAGAGTATTTTTTGGGCAATGGAGAGCCAAAGAATAATCGCATAGCCGATACTCAAAAATGCTTACGTGTTTCAGGTAAACATAATGATCTGGAAGAAGTTGGTTATGACACCTATCATCACACTCTTTTTGAGATGCTTGGTAACTGGAGTTTTGGAGATTATTTTAAAAAAGAAGCGATTGCCTGGGCTTGGGAATTATTGACTGAAGAATATGGTATAAATAAAGATATTTTATATGTAACGATTTTTGAAGGTGATGAAGATGATAATGTAGAAATCGATCAGGAAGCTTATGATTTTTGGAAAGCCATTTTACCAGAGGATAGAATCCTGATGGGAAATAAAAAGGATAATTTTTGGGAGATGGGTGAGCAAGGTCCTTGTGGCCCCTGTAGTGAGATTCATGTGGATATTCGTTCAGA
>CAYTSL010000185.1:0-4418 GCA_964440415.1 uncultured Flavobacteriaceae bacterium | reverse complement strand
CAACACCTATTATATTGATATTATGATCTGTCCAAATTCCTTTTTCATCTGCCTCAATACATAAATTCAAAGCCGTTTGACCTCCCATAGTGGGTAAAACGGCATCTATTTGAGGATGTTCCTCTAATATTGTAATGATAGACTTTGTAGTTAAAGGTAACAGGTACACATGGTCTGCCATGGTAGGATCTGTCATGATGGTAGCGGGATTCGAATTAATTAAAACCGTTTCTATTCCGTCTTCACGTAATGAACGTATTGCTTGTGTACCAGAATAGTCAAACTCACATGCTTGACCAATGATTATTGGTCCAGAGCCAATAATTAATATGGATTTAAGATCTTGATTTTTTGGCATTGGATAATTAAAATTTGTCAAAAATAGTTATCATATGGGTATAAAAAAAGGTGTTACGAAAAGTAACACCTTTAAAATATCAACAATTGTTAATCATTATTTTTTGTGGCTAGGTTCTGAAGACACAGATAGTTTCTTTCTTCCTTTAGCTCTTCTACGTGCAAGGATTTTTCTACCATTAGCAGAAGCCATTCTTTCTCTAAAACCGTGTTTGTTTTTTCTTTTTCTTTTAGATGGTTGAAACGTTCTTTTCATTACTCTATATCTTTATGAATCGTTTTGATTACTTTTATATCACACACTTTTCATACTCCCAAAGTGCGGGTGCAAATATACAAACCCTTTTTTATTTGGCAAGTCTAAATTAAAAAATATTTAGAATAGTTTTTATTAACTTTGCAGTCCAAAACAAAATAGAATATAATGTTCAATAAAAATATAAAATTAGTACTTACTGCAGCGGCACTTTTATACGGAATATGGCTAATAATTGATGGCTATGTTGGTAATGGAATCATGCTAATTCTGCTAGCAGGAATTTTCTTGTTTTTATACTTTAAAAATGAATTAATACTTCTAGCTTTTTTACGTTTGAGAAAACAAGACTTTCCAGGAGCCCAAAAATGGTTGAATTATATCAAAAATCCCAAAGCTGCATTGGTTAAAAAACAGCAGGGATACTATAGTTTTTTACATGGTATAATGGTTTCCCAAACCAATATGTCTGAAGCCGAAAAACATTTTAAGAATGCCGAAAAACTGGGGCTATCTATGGGTCATGATATGGCTATGGTTAAATTAAATCTAGCAGGAATAGCATTTAGTAAGAGGCGAAAGCAGGAAGCAGAACGACTTCTTGCTGAAGCAAAAAAATTGGATAAGCAAGGTATGTTGACAGATCAAATAAAAATGATGAAGGATAATATGAAACGCTCTCAAATGCCAAATCAACATTTTGGTGGTCATAAACAACCTAGGCGAGCTAGATAGTTATTTACTGAAAAACAACTTAATAGCAGCTACTAGTAGAACGAAGCTAAACAATTTCTTTAAAGTAGTTTGATTGATAGTAATTGCCAATTTTGAACCTAAATATCCTCCAACAATAAAACTGGCGGCAATAATAATAGCAAATTTCCAGTCTACAACATTTTCGCCAGAGTTATAGTAATTGTATGCAGCAACAAAGGCTACGGGAAAAGACAATACTGCCAAACTGGTTCCTTGGGCTTGATGTTGTGTGAAACTCAATAAAAATACCATTAATGGTACCATAATCACGCCTCCTCCAATTCCAAACATACCACTCATCATACCTCCAAGAAGTCCTATTACGATTAAAGATACGACGAGAGTTGTATTCATATTAAGGCTTCGTATTGTAATACCCTTTTTCCGGAATTTCAATTCTATATTTTATTCCAGATTTGTTATTTAGGTGTGGTTCTCGTAACCAAGGATTATGAATTTTTAATATTTTATAGTTAATACCAAATTCTTCAGAAAACTTTGCGAAATCAGTTACAACTGTATCCACTTCAACTTCATAAGTTGGAATCATATTATACAGATCCTTTTCTCTAAAGTTGAATCCATATTTCTGTGGATTATTCAAAATTTCCTTGAGAGCAACTATTCTGAAAACATATCTACCAGTTTCTTCACCTAACAACAGATCATAATAACTAGAAACTTTTTGTGCTTCTAATCGTCTGGATATTCCTGCATTACCACCATTATAAGCAGCAGCTGCTAATGTCCATGAACCAAACCGCTCTTTAGATTTATTTAGATATTTACAGGCAACCTCGGTAGCCTTTTGGATGTGATAGCGTTCATCTATATTACTATTAACCTCCAGACCATATTCTTTACCAGTACCTTTTAAAATTTGCCAAACACCTTTCGCACCAGCAGGAGAAGATGCATTGGTCAAACCACTTTCTATTACAGCCAAATATTTAAAGTCATCTGGAATTCCATTTTTGGCCAATATTGGCTCAATAATTGGAAAATATTTTTGTGATCGTTTAAACATAAGCAATCCGTTTGATTGCCAATAGGTATTAACTAAAAGCTCTCTATCCATTCTTTCTAAAATATCTGGATTTTCAAGAGGCATTTTTTCTTGGGCAAATTCCAAATAATCAGGAACTTGTAGGGCATAAACGTTATAATCGTTTATTAATTTTTTTTCAAAGTTTTCATCGGTTGGAGCATCCTGAACTGCATAAATTAGCAATCCAACTAAACTCATTAAGCCAATAAATGACAGGGTCTTTTGTATCAATCGCATAATGTAAAGTTTGCATAAATATAGCTATTAGTAGATATTAACCAAAAATTTAATCGTCTAATTTACAATTAGTTTAGGTAAATTCTCATTAAACCACTTGTATTGGTTAATTATCATAATATGTGTTCCTCCTTTAACTACAATACAATTTTCGTTACAAGAGTTAGTGAAAACTCCATCTCTATCACCATGAATCTGGATCACACCATCAAGAGGTGTCTCTTGATTCCAATAAATAAGCTGTTTAATAGCCCAATCTAAATATGTTTTGTTATTTACTGAAAGGTATTTGCGGTAAAGGTTAATGCGTTTTTTAATAAATTCGCCAAATGCATATTTCGCGAGTAAATCTATATTACCCAATAATTGAGTAGGTAACAATTTATATGCTTTGGTCTTTTTTGCGATTTTAAATCGTTTTGGTAATTGTTTATTACAAGTTACGCTGGAAACCACAAAAAGTTTCCTGACACTAACATATTTACTCATTTCTTGAACTAAAATTCCACCGAAAGATACACCAAGTAAAACTATATTATCTTCCTTAATTTGTTCAGTCATTCTTTTAGCATAGTTGGATAGAATTTCATCTTTAAATGGTATTATCCATTCCAACCAATGAATTTCAAACTGATCTTCAGGCAATTTAATATGTTCAAATATGCTCGGATTCGCTGCCATCCCAGGCATTAAATATACGTGAATCAACTTTTTAGCCATCTGTTAATAACCCTTAAAAGCTTTAAATTAAGGATATTTTTTTGTAAATTTGATCTGTAAAAATAAATATTTCTGTTCCAAGTTTTATTAAGAAATCATCATATTTAAATAATTGTCCAGAATTTTGATAATTATTTGATATAAAACATATTACAATGATAAATGCTGAAGAATTAGTGGATAATGAATTTTTAAGACAATTTGAATTAAAAGTGGATAGTAAATTAGCAAAAATTGAATATTCGCTTCAAGAACGAAAAATCTTTTTAACCAAACTCATAATTCCAGATGGAGTAAAAAGTGAAAATTTTCAAGATGAGTTTCTTAAAGCTGTCTTCGAAAATATTAGTGAACGTAATTTGAGTATTGTACCAACAAGTCCTGAAATTGCAAAATTTGTCAGAAGAAATAGACAATATAAAAGAATGTTACCTGTTGGAGTAAGAATCTAAAAAAAGTATTAATTATATTTAAGCCAAAGTAATTACTTTGGCTTTTTTTATATGACAAATTCTTCAGTAAATTCAATACGTACTAAACCATCTTCATCAATATTGGTAAGTGAAACTTGATGCAATGTATTTACTAATTCAGGATTCCATGGTGTTTTAACCTTGATATAATTTTCAGTAAAACCGTTAATATATCCCTCTTTATTTTCACCTTCAAACAATACTGTTCTTGTAGTCCCTATTTGACTTTCATAGAAAGCTCTTCTCTTTTTAACCGATAATCCTCTTAACATCTTACTGCGCTTTGATCTAATGTTTTTTGAAACCACACCTTTCATTTCTACTGCTTCAGTGTTATCTCTTTCAGAATATGTAAAAACATGCAAATAAGAAATATCTAACTGGTTTAAGAAATTATATGTGTCCAAAAAATGCTCATCTGTCTCACCTGGAAAACCTACAATAACATCCACTCCAATACATGCATGAGGCATGACTTCTTTTATCTTATTAACCCTTTCAACATACAATTCGCGTAAATATCTGCGTTTCATCAATTTTAACAATTCGTTATTGCCGCTTTGCAATGGAA
>CAYTSL010000184.1:0-4423 GCA_964440415.1 uncultured Flavobacteriaceae bacterium | reverse complement strand
AGCGTGTTACCCTCTTGCTTTTCCATTTCAGTCTCGCTACGCGAGAAAAAAACACAAAACAAATAGGAAACTTATTTGCTTATTTACATTAATAAATTCCAAACAATGGTTGATTGAAAAGCTTAGCTTATAGCGAAAGTCAGTTTAAAAAAATTGCTAAACTTGATATAGAAAGTCAAAATCTCTAGTATAAAAATACTCTTAAATATTGATATGATAAACTTAAATAATGGATTTGTCGACTATTAAAACATCAGTGTTATCAAAATAAATCAAATAAGATCATATGATACCATCATCGGCAAAACTAAAGTAACTATGGCTTGGTGTAATGATCAAATGATCCAGAAGTTTGATATCTAATAAGTCACAAGCTTGTTTTATTTTAAAGGTCAAACTTTTATCAGACTCGCTTGGTTTTAAGTTTCCAGAGGGGTGATTATGAGCTAATATAATAGCTGTGGAAAGTGACTTTAAGACAACCGCGAATAGGATTCTAATATCCACTAAGGTACCTGTTATTCCACCTGAAGAAATTTCATATATCCCCTTAACTATATTGGAATTATTTAGCAGCATAATTTTAAAGGATTCATGAAGTTCAATAGTGTCATTATCCCAGGTGTCAAATAGTATCTTTGCCGCATCAGATGAAGCGTTAATTTTACTAAGATCTGAAGATGTAACTCTGTTTTTGTAACTAATCTTTATTTCACTAACACAACCCATAAATATTATTTTTAAAATGGTTAAACTTTTTTGATACAAATTCAAAAGGGATGTTAACTTTCCATTTAACCAAATTTTACATTTGGTGTATGGAAATTACATCCCAATTTTGTCATCAAAAAAGTAAACTATAAATAATATGGGGACGGGTTTAGATAAAAAGGTATCAAATTTATAGCAGAAGCCCAAGTTCAAATTATTCTGCAAATAGTACAATAGGATATTGAATTTTCAAACCAAAAATCGAAGTATTTAGTCAAACATCAATTTTTAATGCATTTGAAAATAAATAAAGGGAAAATACTCAGCAAGGAATTGAAGAAAACAATTAATATTTATAGCAACATTAGACCCTAATATAGTCTTAAAGGAAACACCTCTTCAGCAATATATTAGGGAATTGATACAAGTTTTGAAAAACACAAATCAAATTTTATGGATCATAAAAAATATAGAGTCATGCAAAACAAAAGGAATAGATGTAAGGGTTGTATTTCACACTAATAGAAAAAATTCCATTAAATGAGGATAGTTAAATAAAATTCTAAATTGGAAATGCCAACTTCCATAAATTTTCATGATTCCCTTATAAGGGAATCATTTTATTAAAAACATCATAGAAAGTGCAAGGAAATACACCAGAAGAAGCATATCAAGGAAATATTCTAAATTTTGAACAATATAAATCACATTTTATAGAACTTAAAAAATATAGAGTTCTTCAAAACAAAAAGAATAAATGTAAAATCTGTCTTCCAAATTGATATAAATTTTTCAATTAATCTCCACAAATAATTAATCTTCTAAAATAGAATTGAAAAAACAACTACTTTTTATAGATTCCCTTATAAGGGATAAGTTTTATTAAAAACCTCGTGGAAATAGCAGGTCCTTAAAGCTGATCTTACGCAAAAATTAGCACAATAAAAAAACGAGCATAATTGCTTATACTCGTTTTCCAATTTACATGTTATGGCTCAAAGTCAAAGACTTTGCGCAGCTGGGGTATTTTCCTAAAACTTAATACTAAATCAAGTTGAAAGGTCTTCTATTTTAACTAAAAACCATTTGCCCTTAATTCGTTTAAAATAATAATTTATTGCTATCCCGTTCTCAATACCTATAATTGAATAAACTTTCTCATCTGAATCTGGAATTTTAGTTTTAGAAAAATCATTATAATAATAATCAAAGCTATTATTTTCAAATTTCTTAATTTCAATAAATTTCCAATCGCTTCGTTTAAAAACTTTATTTATGGTTGAATTCAAATCTTCACTCAAAACACTTTCCGTTAAAGGAAATTCTATTCTACTAAATTGATATTCTTCAATTTTGCAAAAGTCTTGAAAAAATATAAAAAAATTTTCGCTTTCAAATTGACTTTCAATAGATTCCGTTTTTGTTTTTTCAAAAATACTATTAGCTTTTTTATCTTCATTTTTACATGAAATAAAGGTAAATACAAGTAATACAATTATCAATAAGCTTTTCATTACTTTAAATAGTTTTTAATAATATCCCAAATGGCATTCCACCCTTGTTCAATTATGCTATTATTTATTTTTTTTACTTCACCCTTTTTTAAACCATCTTTATAAGCTTTTAACTTTTTTGCATCCCCTCCAAATTCACCAAAGAAATCCGCATTGCTGACGGTTCCATAAGTTCTGTCTTCAAAATTAACTACATTTCCATCCGAATCAACAGCATCTACATGTAAATGTTGAAAACCTGTTCTCTTTTTTCCAGTTTTGCCAATTATTTGGCCCTCCAATACGGAATTACCAATTGATAGACCACCAGTTGAATTTAAATGTCTAAAAGTTACTTTATCTCCATTAGAATATTCGATTGTAACATTTCCTTTGCCTTCATTCACATCAACAACCTTACCATCTCCTAAAGAGTATAAATTTCTACCGACTTTTGCTCTAAAATCGGTTCCAACATGTGGACTAGTCATTGGATTATTTTCAGTACCACGTCTTTTAATATTCCATGCCGAGGTTCTAACAATTGCTTCATGGCTTCCATTAACCAAATAAGCTTTATACTCTTGGGTATATTCTGAGCTTTCAAAATACCCTGTTTGAGTTCTCCATCCTCGACCCCTAGAATATGTTTTTTGATTATCCAAATAAACAGAACTGTTCTTTTGAACTACATAAGTACCTTTTAAAGGCCATTCAATATCTCCCTCTTTATCTATTACATTAATGGGGTTATTAAAAGCAAATCGATAAGGAGTAAGCTCAAAAAATACTTCAGCAGCAGGGTCTAAGTTCATCCAACGACCAAGAGCAGGGTCATAATTTCTAATCCCAAAATCATATATCTCAAAACTACTGCTTCCTACAACATCATCTTGAAGCTCCTTACCACCAAACATATATTTGTGATGGGTTCCATTGATAGCTGTATTGTATCCTTGGTGTTTTAAACCAAATGGATAGTAGTTATGCTCTTCTCTAGTTTCTGAAGTCGCAATGCTTCCATTATTATCAGTATCATGATAACTCAATCTAATATTTCCTAAGTGATCCTTATACTGATAAACATAATCAAAAGATGATCCATCAGGCTCTACATATCCTTCTGGATGATTAAAAAATTTCAATGAACCTCCTTCGTATACATAATTCCCTGCATAATCTATGGTTGTAAGGCTACCGTTATTATTGACAACTTTCTTCAACTTAACACCACTAGCATCATAAGTATAATTGATCTTTTTGGCACTAGAGTTATCAAATTCAACTTCAGTAGGAAGATTCAAGTGATTATATAAAACACTGGTTATTCCCTTATTAGCATCAGAGGTTAAGTTGCCATTGGTATCATATACATATTCTGTTGATGCAGTTGAACCATTTTTAAAACCAAATGTATTGCTTCCCCCTGTTAACTCTTGCACATTCTGCAATTGGTTACTATTGGGATAATAGTTGTAATCCAAATTATCCATAATACCATACTGGGTAACAACACCATTACCATCAATCATGGTATGACCCTTTCTTTCTAAGTCTGTGATATTTCCATTTTTGTCGTAAGCTACTGAAGTAAGATTATAAAGTCCGGTATCATCAACTCCGCCCGTAATTCTGTTTAGAGCGTCGTAGGTATATTCATAATCTTTCAAACTACCATCTGTATTGGCTGTCTTCCAAAGAGTCTGACTAATATTACCGTTATATAACCTTTTATTCACATCGGTAATATCATTATAATTTAAATTAAATGCAAATAAATCAGAGCCAATACTATTTACGTCATTGATCTGTTTTAACCAGCCTCTAATATTATAAGTAAAATCAACAGTTTGGAGACGAACTTGAGTTGTGTCGCCACCAACACCTTTTGCATTTAGAAGACCTAATTGATCATAGATGTTTTGGACAATTACCTCTTTAATACTTCCATCAATAGTTTGAGTTTGCTCCGTTAATCTGCCCATATGGTCATAATCAAATTTATCTACAGTTGTAATGGCATCAAAATTCGTTCTTGTATGGGTATTTGTGGTCTGCTCAACATTTCCAACAAAATTCAATTTACTTTTCACCTTATCGGTAGTGCTTAAATAATCATTAAAGCTATACACATAAATAGGCCTGGATTTAGTGTCGTAATATGAAACCGTGGTTATCCATTTTACTGGTGAAGATTCTAATACCCTGACTTTACTTCC
>CAYTSL010000183.1:0-4427 GCA_964440415.1 uncultured Flavobacteriaceae bacterium | reverse complement strand
GCCAAAGCTCTGCTTGCTCCTCTAACTGTTCTTGGTTAGAGGCATCAATTTTATTCAGTAATAATAGGACTGGTATTTTAGAGTTGGTTATTTTATTAAAAAAGGCTTCGTCCTTAAGTTCCTTTTCACCAATCTCCACCATATAAATTAAAACATCTGCATCTTCAAAAGCCGATTTCACAAAACCCATCATACTTTCCTGTAACTCATACGCTGGTTTTATGATTCCAGGAGTATCAGATAAAATAACCTGAAAATCGTCACCATTTACAATTCCTAAAATTCTATGACGTGTTGTTTGAGCCTTTGAAGTTATAATTGATAATTTCTCACCAATAAAAGCATTCATTAAGGTAGACTTCCCAACATTAGGGTTTCCTATTATATTTACAAAACCTGCTTTATGCATTCAATTTTATTTATATGCAAAGTTAAGGTTAAAATACTTGATAACTAAAATAAACTTAGTTGTACGGATTCATGAATCCATCAATATCATTGTTTGAAATATCCGGATTCGCACCTTCACTTCCTGCTACTAAAGCGCCAACTGCACAAGCAAAATCTATAGCCTCTTGAGGATCAGTTCCACTTAATAATTTACTTATCAACGAACCAAAAAAGGAGTCACCCGCACCAACAGTATCAATTACTTTAATTTGATAGCCACTATTGTAATACAAGTTATTTTCAAACAATAATAAAGCGCCATGGTTTCCTTTGGTGATGCAAATGTATTTAGTATCTGTTAGTTCTGAAATAAACCGTACGTTTTGCTCCAAAGAATTGTATTTAGAACCCAGATCCTTGCTTATTTCAAAAAGTTCATCATCATTTAATTTAATAAAATCTGCTTTTTTCATTAATTCCAGTAAGACATCAATAGTATAATTTGGTGGTCGTAAATTTAGATCACAAACTTTAAATTTTGCCTCTTCAAGCAATTTAAACAAAGTACTTTTAGATTCGTCATCTCTGGCAACCAGACTGCCATAATAAAAAGCATCACACTTACTAACAACATCAAGAGTCTTATCTGTTAGTTGAATTTTATCCCAGGATCTTGGATATTCAATATCGTAAGTCGCCGATCCTTTTGAGTCCAGCATCACTTTTACTGTTCCTGTTTTATGATGGTCATCTATTTGTATATAGTCTGAATTAAGCCCTTTAGATTTTAAATAGTCTAATAGTTTAGTCCCGTTTTCATCAGTTCCTACCCTACTCACCATATAGACTTCATTCTCTAAAGCATGAAGCCGAAGGGCCACATTTAATGGTGCACCACCTATTTTTTTATGCGTCGGGAACACATCCCAAAGCACTTCTCCGTAACAGACTATTTTTGGAATTGTATTAGTAGTTGTTATCATACTTTTATTATTTGACTTCTGAAATATACTAAAATCAGAGCTTATGATTCATATGAATCAATAAGTAATAATTGGCCAGGATCTTTATAAGCTTTTTGATATCATGCTTATAAAAAATAAAATCAAAAAAATTAAAGTACTATATTTATCAATACAAAGCGTAATAACTGTATCACTTTCGTTAAGGTGCCCTGAACTGTAACTTAAAGGTATCTTATTATCATTTGCTTATGAAGCACGTAATCAGAGTTTTGATCTTATTAATTTTTTTGGGATGGTCCTGTGATTCTCCAGACCCAAAGGAAGAAGAATCACAACTATTGGTCAATGCCGTGAAAAGAGATCTGGAAGACATTAAAAAAGACGGCAAATTAAAAGCTTTGCTAGTCTATAGTTCAACCAGTTACTTTTTGTACAAGGGAAAACCCATGGGTTACGAATATGAATTGCTACAGCGACTGGCAGATCATTTACAATTAGATCTGGAAATTAAAGTTTCGAAAGATCTTGACTTGTTGCTTTACGATCTTACACAAGGTGAAGTAGACATAATGGCTTATGGTATTGCAATAACTTCTGCCAGGAAAAAAATAATTGCATATACCGATCCACTGTATGTAACCAATCAGGTATTGGTTCAAAGAAAACCCGATAACTGGAGACGGATGACTCTGGACAAAATCAAGAAACAACTGGCTCAAGACCCGCTGGATTTGATAGACGACACTGTTTCTGTTCGAAAAAATTCGAATTATTTTGAACGGCTAACAAACCTATCAAAAGAAATTGGCGGAGACATAGTCATTAATACTTTGGATGGTAATATCTCTACAGATGAAATCATTAAGATGATTGCAGATGGCAAGATCAAATACACCTTTGCAAACAAGAATCTGGCCAGCATCAATGCGTCCTATTATCCCATGCTGGATATAGACGTTCCTGTTAGTTCTTCACAACGGATCGCCTGGGCTGTACGAACAAATTCACCCATGTTACTTGAAGCTACTAACAAGTGGTTGAAACAACAAAGAAGGCATAAGGACTTTAATGTTATTTACAATAAATATTTTAAGAATAAAAGAAACTTTAAAAGACGAGTAAAAAGTGATTTCTACAGCTTAAACACCAATCAAATAAGTAAGTACGACGATTTAATTAAAACCAATGCCGACAGTATTGGATGGGATTGGCGATTAGTGGCTTCCTTAATCTATCAGGAATCCCGTTTTGAGCCACAAGCTAGTTCATGGGCTGGAGCTGCAGGATTAATGCAAATGATGCCTGCTACTGCAAAAGAGTTAGGAGTTGTAGATAGATTAGATCCAAAAGACAATATTAGAGGTGGGACTAAATATTTAAAAGAACTGTATGAAAACTTTTCAGAAATCAAGGACAGTATTCAACGTATTAAGTTTACAATGGCATCTTACAATTGCGGGTATTATCATGTGAAAGATGCCCAGAAATTAGCTGAATTTTACGAATTAGATAAAAACGTTTGGGACAGACAAGTAGAAGATATGATACTAGCCTTAAGATATCCCAAGGATTACAACAAAGACTTTATAAAGTATGGTTATGTAAATGGATTTGAGCCTTTTAAATATTTGATAGAGATATTTGCGAGGTATGATCATTATATTCAGTTTATTGATAAATAATTTAAGGGTATTTCTGCAGAATCCCAACCTCAAATAAACCACTAAAACTTCAAATAGTTAGTTAGTTTATTTTAATTTTGATATTCAAATTAAATCCCATGCAAAAACAACTCATAGAATGTGTACCAAATATTAGTGAAGGTCGCGATTCAAAAATAATAGAAACTGTATCTCAAATTGTGGAAACCGTAGAAGGTGTAAAACTGCTTGATGTTGATCCTGGAAAAGCAACGAACAGAACTGTAATTACCTTTGTTGGTGAACCTGAAGCCGCTATTGAAGCAGCTTTCAGATTGATTAAAAAAGCTTCTGAACTCATTGATATGAGCAAGCACACTGGTGAACATCCTCGTTTTGGTGCCACCGATGTTTGTCCGTTAGTACCAATTTCTGGAATTTCACTAGAAGAAACTGCTAAATATGCTCATAAATTGGGTGAACGCGTGGGTAAAGAACTAGGGATTCCTGGTTATTTTTACGAAAATGCAGCCAAAGAAGAAAAACGTAAGAACTTAGCCAATTGTCGCTCTGGTGAATATGAAGGGTTGGCAAATAAACTATCTGATAGTAACTGGAAACCAGATTTTGGGCCTGCTGAATATTCCTATAATGTGGCCAGAACAGGGGCAACTGCAATTTCAGCACGTGATTTTTTAATAGCATATAATGTAAATTTGAATACTACCTCAACTAGAAGAGCCAATGCTATTGCTTTTGATATTAGAGAAGCTGGACGAGTCAAAAGAGAAGGAAATCCAATTACAGGAAAAAAAGTATTGGATAAAAATGGCGAACCTGTTCGTATTCCCGGAAAACTAAAAGCTGTAAAAGGTATAGGTTGGTATATTGATGAATACGGAATTGCACAGATATCCTACAACCTAACTAATATTACCATCACCTCTATGCATGAAGCCTTTGATGAAAGTTGTAAGTCTGCTTTAGAACGAGGTATTCGGGTTACTGGTTCTGAAATTATTGGGCTGATTCCATTACAAGCTATGTTGGATGCTGCGGACTACTATTTGGTAAAACAAGATCGTTCTTTAGGAATTGCTGAAAGCGAGAAAATCAAGATCGCTGTAAAATCTTTAGGATTGGATGATCTTAAACCTTTTAATCCATCAGAAAAAATTATTGAATATATGCTTCGGGATGATGAGAAAAAACTCATCGATCTTAAATTGGACGATTTTGCGGATGAAACTGCAGGAGAATCTATGGCTCCAGGTGGAGGTTCAATTTCTGCTTATGTAGGAGCTTTGGGTGTTTCTTTAGGAACTATGGTAGCAAACCTATCTGCTCATAAAGCAGGTTGGGATGACAAATGGGAATTCTTCTCGGAATGGGCAGAAAAAGGGCAAGCATATAAAAATAAATTATTGTTTTT
>CAYTSL010000182.1:0-4430 GCA_964440415.1 uncultured Flavobacteriaceae bacterium | reverse complement strand
ACTTTATATAAGCAGAGGGTGATTACTTTAAAAGAAGATGGAATTTATTTGAATTAGGTTTTATTCACTTCAATTTTAATTCCTGAATTATGAATAATTAATTGAATAGTGTATTTTTATGCACAAAATTTCTCTAAATGAGCAAACCAGTTTGGAAAACTGCCATTAAATTCACAGATATTACTTATAAAAAAAGCAATGGTGTGGCTAGAATAGCATTCAATAGGCCAGATGTCAGAAATGCTTTTAGACCAAAAACCACCTCTGAATTATATAAAGCATTTTATGATGCCAATGAGGATACTTCTATTGGTGTAGTTTTGCTTTCTGCGGAAGGACCATCCTCTAAAGATGGCGTGTATTCATTTTGTAGCGGAGGCGATCAAAAAGCAAGAGGACATCAGGGATATATTGGTGAAGATGGATACCACAGATTGAATATTTTAGAAGTGCAACGCTTAATTAGGTTTATGCCTAAAGTAGTTATTGCAGTTGTCCCTGGTTGGGCTGTAGGAGGAGGGCATAGTTTGCATGTTATATGTGATCTAACATTAGCAAGTAAGGAACATGCTGTTTTCAAACAAACCGATGCCGATGTAACAAGTTTTGATGGAGGATATGGTTCGGCTTATTTAGCGAAAATGGTTGGACAAAAAAAGGCTAGAGAAATTTTCTTTCTTGGAAGAAATTATTCCGCACAAGAAGCTTATGAAATGGGAATGGTGAATGCAGTAATTCCTCATGATGATTTAGAAAAAACGGCCTATGATTGGGCACAAGAAATTTTAGCAAAATCACCTACTTCTATAAAAATGTTGAAATTTGCAATGAATTTGACAGATGATGGAATGGTAGGTCAGCAAGTTTTTGCTGGAGAAGCAACAAGATTAGCCTATATGACAGACGAAGCAAAAGAAGGCAGAGATGCATTTCTTGAAAAGCGTAAACCAAATTTTGATAAAAAGTGGATCCCGTAATAAGAACTTATCTAAAATCATGGGTGTCTGCAATGCGCTTACGCACGTTACCATTATCAGTCTCTGGAATATTAGTAGGAGCAGCTATAGCACATTATAATGGGTTTTTTAAATGGAACATTTTCTTATTGGCTCTATGTACAACCATAAGTCTGCAAATTTTGTCAAATTTGGCCAATGACTATGGAGATGGCTTAAAAGGAACAGATAACGACGATAGAATTGGACCACAAAGGGCGTTGCAAAGTGGATTAATTTCACCAAACCAGATGTACAATGCTATTAAAATTAATATTGTTGTTGTTATTTTCTTTGCGTTCATGTTGGTTCTGAAAGCGTTTGGGTTAAATAACTTTGTGTATTCTATAATTTACTTTATTCTTGGTGGTTTATCAATTGCAGCAGCAATACGATATACTGTAGGAGACTCTGCATATGGTTATAAAGGATTGGGAGATGTTTTTGTATTTATCTTTTTTGGATTAGTAAGTGTTATCGGAAGCTATTTTTTGTTTGCAAAGCAAATAGATCATGTTTTATTTCTACCAGCAATTTGTATAGGTCTTTTGAGTATAGCTGTATTAAATTTAAACAATATGAGAGATATTGAATCTGATAAAAAAGCAAATAAAATAACACTAGCTGTAAAATTAGGCGCTTCTGGCTCAAAGAAATACCATTATGTTTTAATTATTACAGCTGTAATTCTTTCATTAATATTTGCTGTTTTGTATTATAATTCTCTATATAATTTTTTATTCTTCTTGGCATATATTCCGCTAATTATACATTTAAAGTTTGTAATAAATAATACTAATCCAAAGTTGTTGGATTCACATCTAAAAGTATTAGCATTTTCCACTTTCGCATTTGCTTTTTTGCTCGGATTAGGTCAGATTTTGTAAGAAAATAATAATATATTATATAGTATATTTCATACAAATTGTTAATAAACCCTAAAGTTTTTTGTAATAATCTTCTAAATATCAACAAAATATATTAAATTTAAGTAAGTTAATCTTTAACAGATTAGCTTTTTGCTAGAGTGTCAACTCTAAATTTTGGGGATTGGAAAAACTCAGATATGAAAATAACTGAGTTTTTTTTTTGTACTTTCATCTAAAGAAAATCACCAAATATTTAAAGAGATGAAAATCACCTTTTTAGGACATGCAAGTTTAGCCATAGAAGTAAAAGGAGTCAATATTTTAGTTGACCCTTTTATAACAGGAAACCCAAAAGCTTCAAATATCAATGTAAACAGTTTAAGAGCTGATTTTATTTTACTTACACATGCGCATCAGGACCACATTTTGGATGTTGAAACTATTGCGAAGAATTCTAAGGCAACAATTGTTTCCAATTTTGAAATTGTGACATACTATCAAAATTTGGGTTTTGAAGGTCACCCAATGAATCACGGTGGAAGTTGGGAGTTTAAGTTTGGAACTGTTAAATATGTGAATGCGATACATACGTCATCATTTCCTGATGGTAGCTATGGAGGACAACCAGGTGGTTTTGTTATAGAAGGCGAACATAAGAATATTTATATTGCTGGAGATACAGCACTAACTTACGACATGAAATTAATTCCGCTTCAAACTAAATTAGATCTAGCTATTTTACCAATAGGAGATAATTTCACTATGGGAATAGATGATGCAATAGTGGCAAGTGATTTTATTGAATGTGACAAAATTTTGGGATATCATTACGATACGTTTGGATATATAGAAATTAACCACGAAGAAGCAAAACGCAAATTCTTTGATAATGATAAGGATTTAATGTTGTTAGAAATTGGTGGAAGCCTTGAATTATAATTTCTTGTATTTAGGATGGATTATTCAGTTATTTGTGTAAAATAATGAAAGCATCCTATCACAAATATATTTTAAACTTCAAAGTACCTGGTGGAACATCTAGAGGTGTTCTAAAAACTAAAGAAACTTGGTTCATTTTACTTGAATTAAACGGAAAAACGGGAATTGGTGAATGTGGTCTGTTTCGTGGTTTAAGCGTTGATGACAGGCCAGATTATGAAGAAAAAATTAAATGGATCTGCGACAATATTAACCTTGATAAAAGTTTTTTATTAAATGAATTGCAAGAATTCCCAAGCATTCAGTTTGGACTAGAAATAGCTTTGAAATCTTTGGAAAGTGAGGATCCATTTATATTATTTCCATCAAAATTCACCAATGGAGAAGATTCTATATCAATTAACGGATTGGTCTGGATGGGATCCAAAGAATTCATGAAACAGCAAGTAAAAGAGAAATTGAATGGCGGTTTTACTTGTATTAAAATGAAAATTGGTGCCATCGATTTTGATACAGAAATAGAACTTCTTAAATCGATCAGAAAAGAATTTTCATCTAAAGAGGTCGAATTACGTGTGGATGCCAACGGAGCGTTTCTTCCGGATGAAGCATTAGGGAAACTTAAAATTTTATCTGATCTCGATTTACATTCCATAGAGCAACCCATCAAGCAAGGACAACATCAGGAAATGGCTAATTTGTGTGAACGATCTCCTTTACCTATTGCATTAGACGAGGAATTAATTGGTGTATTTTCTGTGACAGATAAACGAAAGTTATTACAAACTATAAATCCGCAGTACATTATTTTAAAGCCAAGTTTGGTTGGAGGTATAAAAGGAAGTGACGAGTGGATTGATATTGTCGAAAAACAAAATATTGGTTGGTGGATAACCAGCGCATTAGAAAGCAATGTAGGGTTAAATGCGATTGCACAATATACGTATTTAAAAAATAATCCAATGCCTCAAGGATTAGGAACAGGAAGTTTATTTACCAATAATTTTGATTCCCCATTACAAGCAAAAAATGGTACATTGCAATACCAAAAAAATAAAAAGTGGAAATTTAGTTTATAATAATATGAATTACATACAACAAGCTTATAAAGGAGAAAATAAAGTCTGGATGTTTATAATTACAACTATCCTGGTTGCGGGACTTTTTATTGGAAACCTAGTATTCTTCCTTTTTTTTGGAGATGGAATTGATGTGGTGGAAGAACAAAAAAAATTGTTAGAACTTATACCAAGTAAAAACTTTTGGCTTGCTGCTAATTTAGTCCCCTTTGCAATTTTATTAGGCTTACTGTTTTTACTAGTAAAATATATGCACCAAAGAAGTATTTTATCTTTGACTACGGTAAGAAAAAAAATAGATTGGAAAAGAGTCGCGTTTTCTTTTTCACTTATTTTTGTTATAACTGTTGGTACCTTTGCAATAAGCTACTATGTTGACCCTTCCGAGATCGAGTTACAATTTGACCCGGTCAAGTTCAGTATTCTTTTAATAATTAGTTTAATTTTCTTTCCATTACAAATAGGTCTTGAAGAGTATTTGTTTAGAGGCTACTTTATGCAGCATATTGGCGTATTTGCAAAAAATAAGTGGTTTCCATTGATATTGA
>CAYTSL010000181.1:0-4446 GCA_964440415.1 uncultured Flavobacteriaceae bacterium | reverse complement strand
TTTTTATCTGTCTATTGTTAATAACATTTCTTTATTGTAAATGCATTTATTCTTATTTTTAGCATTCTTATTTATTCTGAATTAAATCACTTTTATGTACTTAATTTTTGATACTGAAACCACAGGATTACCAAAGCGTTGGGATGCACCAATTAGTGACACGGACAATTGGCCACGATGTGTCCAGATTGCATGGCAACTGCATGACGAAATGGGGAACTGTTTGGATCATCAGGATTATTTAGTACAGCCGGATGGGTTTAATATTCCTTATGATGCAGAAAAAATTCATGGAATTTCTACAGAATTAGCTCAAGAAAGAGGTATCCCATTATCTGAAATTTTAGAAAAATTCAATGAAGTTTTGAGCAGAACGAAGTTTGTTGTTGGTCAAAATGTTGGGTTTGATCGTAACATCATGGGAGCCGAATTCTTTAGAGAGAATGTTGTGAACCAATTGCAGGAATTACCTGTTTTGGATACTTGCACAGAACATACAGCTGCTTTATGTAAACTGTCTGGAGGTCGATATGGAAGATTTAAATTACCAACACTTTCAGAATTGCACCATTTTTTATTTGATAAGGGTTTTGAAGATGCTCATAATGCAACTGCAGATGTTGAAGCAACAGCACGTTGCTTTTTTGAGTTGATAAGAAGAGAAGAGTATACAAAAGAAGAACTGGATGTTCAGCCAGATTATTTTCAGAAATTCTCTGAAGCCAATCCAAAAGAAGTTAATTTAATTGGCTTGGACCACTTTAATTTAAAAGAAGAAAGTGCTAAAATACATGAGTTAATTCAGCAAGAACAAATAACTGACACTGTTGATACTGAAAAGGATGTAAACCTATCAGAAATGGCTGAAGTGAATTTTGCTCATTTACACAACCATTCGCAATTTTCAGTATTACAATCTACCATATCTATAAGGGATCTTGTTTCTTTTACCGGTAAAAATAATATGCCTGCAGTGGCCATTACGGATCACGCTAATATGATGGGAGCTTTTCATTTTGTTAGAGAAATAAACAGCTACAATAAAAATGTTCAATTAAAAAATAAAGAAGCATTAGCAAAAGGTGAATCTTATATAGGTACTGAAATTAAACCAATCATCGGATGTAAATTTTTTGTATGTGAAAATCATTTGGATAGAACAAGAAAAGATAATGGCTATCAAATCGTTTTTTTAGCAAAAAACAAAAATGGTTATCACAATCTGGCAAAACTATCCTCACTTGCCTATACAAAAGGTTTTTATTATGTCCCAAGAATTGATAAGGAACTAATAGAACAATACAAAGAGGATTTAATAGTGCTAACCGGGAATTTATATGGTGAAGTACCAAGTAAAATTTTAAATGTAGGAGAAAAACAGGCAGAAGACTCTCTTTTATGGTGGAAAGATCAATTTAAGGATGACTTATACATAGAGTTGATGCGCCATAATCAAGAAGACGAAAAGCGTGTCAATCCAGTTTTGGTTAAATTTTCTAAAAAGCATAATATTAAAATAGTAGCTACTAACTGCAATTACTATTGTAACCAAGAAGATGCTAATGCACATGATATATTGTTGTGCGTCAAAGATGGTGAAAAGCAAGCAACTCCAATAGGAAGAGGAAGAGGTTATCGCTACGGTTTACCAAATCAGGAGTACTATTTTAAATCTTCTGATCAAATGAAGGAGCTGTTTAAGGATTTGCCTGAAGCTATCGTAAATATACAAGAGGTTGTAGATAAAATTGAAGGGTATCAATTAGCGAGAAATGTTCTGTTACCAAAGTTTGATATTCCAGATGAATTTAAGAATGAAGATGAATATCTTCGATATCTAACATTTAAAGGTGCGGAAAAAAGATATGAAGAATTAACTGATGAAATCAAGGAGCGCATTGATTTTGAGCTTGATGTTATTAAAAACACTGGTTATCCTGGATACTTTTTAATTGTTGAGGACTTTATACGTGAAGCAAGAAATATGGATGTTTCAGTTGGACCAGGTCGAGGTTCAGCGGCAGGTTCAGTTGTAGCCTATTGTCTTTGGATTACCAATATTGATCCCCTTAAATATGACCTTCTTTTTGAGCGGTTTTTAAATCCAGATCGAGTTAGTATGCCAGATATCGATATTGATTTTGATGATGAAGGTAGAAGTAAGGTTATGGATTATGTAATCAATAAATACGGTTCAAACCAAGTGGCCCAGATTATTACATATGGAACCATGGCAGCAAAATCTTCCATTCGGGATACGGCAAGAGTACTGGATCTTCCTTTAAACGATGCAGATAGAATTGCGAAGCTTATTCCAACAATGTCTAAATTAAATAAGATATTTGGACTTAAAGAAAACGAGTTAAGAAACAAATTCCGTGCTGAGGATTTAGATAAAGTCAATCAGCTATTAAATATTTCAGAAGGAGAAGATCTTGAAGCAGAAACCGTAAATCAGGCAAGAAAGTTAGAAGGTTCTGTTCGAAACACTGGAATTCACGCTTGCGGAGTTATTATTACGCCATCTGATATCACCAATTTTGTTCCGGTTGCAACTGCTAAAGATTCAAATCTGTACGTGACACAATTTGACAATTCTGTAGTAGAAGAAGCGGGATTGTTAAAAATGGATTTCCTTGGATTAAAAACTCTTACCTTAATAAAAGATACGGTAAAAATTGTCAAGGCTAAACATGGTATCGAACTCGATCCTGATACTTTTCCTTTAGATGATGAAGAAACCTACGCCTTATTCCAAAAAGGAGAAACAGTAGGAATTTTTCAATATGAATCTCCTGGAATGCAAAAGCATTTGAAGGACTTAAAGCCTACTGTTTTTGATGATCTTATTGCAATGAATGCATTGTATCGTCCTGGTCCTATGGAATATATCCCAAGTTTTGTTAGACGTAAACACGGTGATGAAGAAATACAATACGATCTTCCGGAAATGGAAGAATACTTAAAGGAAACCTATGGTATTACAGTCTACCAGGAGCAAGTGATGCTGCTGTCTCAAAAGTTAGCAGATTTCACAAAAGGTGAAGCAGACGTATTGAGAAAAGCCATGGGTAAAAAGCAAATAGCTGTTCTTGACAAAATGAAACCTAAATTCATTGAGCAGGCTGGAGCAAAGGGAATGGATAAGGAAATCCTGCAGAAAATCTGGACAGATTGGGAAGCATTTGCAAGTTATGCATTCAATAAATCACATTCTACCTGTTACGCTTGGATAGCTTATCAAACGGCTTATTTAAAAGCGCATTATCCTGCTGAATATATGGCAGCTGTGTTGTCTAATAATATGAATGACATCAAACAGGTGACCTTTTTTATGGAAGAGTGTAAACGTATGCGATTAGATGTATTGGGTCCAGATGTAAACGAATCGTATTATAAATTCTCGGTTAATAAAGATAATGCAGTTCGTTTTGGAATGGGAGCCGTAAAAGGAGTTGGTCATGGTGGCGTTATGACCATTGTTGAAAATAGAAAAAAGGATGGTGCCTATAAGTCAATTTTTGATCTGGCAAAGCGTATTGATCTGCGTGCAGCCAATAAAAAAGCATTTGAGAATTTAGCGCTTGCAGGAGGTTTCGATTGCTTTACAAACACCCACAGAGCTCAATATTTTCATAAAGAAGGAGAGGATATTACTTTTTTAGAAAAAGCAATTCGGTACGGGAATAAACATCAAGAAAATGAAAATTCGGCTCAAGTAAGTTTGTTTGGGGATTCCAGTGAAATTCAAATTGCAGAGCCTAATGTTCCACCTTGTGAAGAGTGGGGAACTATGGAAAAATTGGCAAGGGAGAAAGAAGTTGTGGGGATTTATATTTCTGGTCATCCATTGGATGATTTTAAAATAGAAATGAATACTTTTTGTAATGCTACTTTGGCAAGCCTTGGTAATTTAGAACCTTACATAAACAGAGAGTTAACTTTAGGAGGTGTTGTATCCAATGTTCAGCATAGGATAAGTAAGCAAGGGAAAGGATGGGCATTATTTTCCGTAGAAGATTATACTGACAATTTTGAATTTAGAATCTTTGGTGAAGAGTATCTTAAATTCCGTCATTTTTTAATGAAAAACAATTTTGTCTATGTTAGAACATTTATAAAAGAAGGTTGGACAAATAGAGATACAGGAGTAAAAGGAGACCCTCGTATTCAATTTAATAATTTTCAGTTATTACATGATGTTATGGATAACTACGCTAAAAAGTTGTCTATACAATTAAATATAAATGATCTGGAGAAGGACAAAATTGCAACACTAAAGGAATTGGTTAAAATGCATCCTGGGAAGCAGATGCTTAATTTTGTAATTTATGATAATGAGGAGAATATAAAACTGCAAATGCCTAGTAGAAAACAAAAGGTAAAAATATCGCAGGAACTGCTTGAGGAATTAGAAAGCAGTCAAGTGTTTTATAAGTTGAATTA